>JALTRC010000070.1 GCA_026998145.1 Gammaproteobacteria bacterium | reverse complement strand
CCCAACTGACACTATAAATTTCTGGTCTGGAGAGAACTTGATCTTCGTAATTGACCCAGAGTGTCCAGTCCCTTGATGATAGCAAATTCCTTCATCATAATTCCAAATCTTGACTAATTTATCTTCTCCTCCACTGATACAGTGCTCTCCCTCCTTAGTAATATCCAGAGTATTGATCTCCCCACTGTCTGAGCCGTCCAGCATACGAATTGCTTGGCCATCATAACAGTCCCAGTATGTTATTTTTCTGTCTGATCCAGCAGTGAGCAATTGCGACTCATCAGGGTGGTAAACCACCTGCTTAAACATAGTTGATTCAAAAAGACAGAGAATTCTAGTGAAATTCTCAAGATCCCACACAATACAGGAGCCGTCATGGCTTGAGCTAACAGCTTGATCATCTTTTTCATTGACTTTGATATCAGAAACTCTGGCTCTGTGCTCTTTCATTGAAGCTTCCATCACTTGAGTCTGGGATCCAATTGACCAAACTCTCACTTCTCCTGATTCTCCTCCTGAAATTATACGTGTGCAGTCATGTGTGGCTGTAATAGCAGAAACTCCATGATTATGTGCATCATTGATCACATAATAGAGTTTTCCAGACTGAGGGAGGAAGGCTCTAATCTTTCCATCGTTCCATCCACTGATGATGTTCTTTCCATTGTTCAAGAACTCAATTGTATTACATTCAAGTCCTGGAACTTCAATTCTTAATAATTCTTGCCTTGTAGATGAATTCCACACTCTAATATCATTCATTGAGCAGGTGGCGAATACCTTACTGAAGCCATACGGGAAGGCTATATCATTAATTTGGGAATAATGGCAGGTATTTCTCAATTCTGGTTCAATTGTATCTGCATCAGACCAATAAATAGTTGCTTTATCAGTTCCTGCAAAGAAGTGGGTACCATCTGCAGTGAGGGAGAAAGATGTTACTGAGCCCAATACTTGTGCCTCAGCCTTCACTTTCATATTTCTAAAATCTACTTTAGCAATAGTTCCATCTCCTGATCCTACCATAATGTCTCCATTTGGAAGCTGAGTGATGCAATTGATTCCCAGAGAGAAAAGGCGCTTGACTGGGCCGATTCTTTTATACATTGCCTTGTCCAAGGAGATCTCAACAATGTCTCCAGTCATTGTTCCTAAATATGCGAAGGAGTCTGAATGGTCAATGACCACACAAGTGAATCTTCTCTTAATTTGGCCCAAATTTACAAGATCAGTGCTGATTTTCTTATTTGAATAATCTGCTGACCAAATAAGGACTTGATAGTCATGGATACTCACAAGTTTGTCATCCGAATTATTGTAAAACTGGATTCTATTCACAGGATTAGTTCCAGTTGGGTTCCCACATAGAGCATTTCCAGATTCCACATCCCAAATAACCAAGTTGTTGTCATCTTGGCCGCCACATGAGGCAATGTACATCTCGTTGAAACTGAATGTCAAACCTTGAATTAGAACTTTATGTAGTAATTTCAGACGATGCAGAATGCTCATTGTTTCAAAATCCCATATTATAACATCTGCTTGGAATCCCATATGGGTCTGCTGGCCTGAGGCAATGTACTTTCCTGACTCAGAGACGGTCATGACAGAGATATTATTATCATGGCCTCTCAAGAACTGCTGAGTTCTCTCAATAATGTGTCTCACTACAATGGTGGTACCCAGTGGGAACAATAAGTGTTCGTTATTTGGATGTAGGATTAATCCATCAACTAC
>JALTRC010000069.1 GCA_026998145.1 Gammaproteobacteria bacterium | reverse complement strand
CAGCAACAGGGCGGAAAAAAGAGCGCGAATTATACATGAAAGCGGGTGGATTACCCAGCGGAAAGTTTAGTGTATTCCCGCTTTCGCGGGAATGAGGAATTTTAAGGGAGAATTAAAGGCTTAGACACAGTGCCGCGCGGCGACTGAAAAACTAATCCATATACATAGAGCTAACCGATTCATCGTTATGAATACGACGAATGGTTTCTGCCAGCATGGTGGCAATGGAGAGCTGGCGAATTTTAGTGCATGCCTGGCCCCGTTCAGTCAGGGGGATGGTATCGGTTACCACCAGCTCATCCAGCTCCGAGGCTTCGATATTATCAATAGCCGGGCCGGATAAAACCGGGTGAGTACAATATGCCGACACGCTCACCGCCCCATGTTCCTTAAGCGCACCTGCCGCCTTACACAGGGTGCCGGCCGTATCCACCAGATCATCCACCAGCACGCAGTTTTTACCTTCTACATCACCGATAATATTCATTACCTGGGAAACATTGGCTTTTGGACGACGCTTATCGATAATCGCCAGATCCGCATCACCCAGACGCTTGGCCAGTGCGCGAGCGCGTACCACACCGCCCACATCCGGGGAAACCACCAGCAGGTTTTCATGGCGCTGACGCCACACATCACCCAGTAAAATGGGGGATGCGTAAACATTATCGACGGGAATATTAAAGAAGCCCTGAATCTGGTCGGCGTGCAGATCAACCGTCAGTACACGATCCACCCCGACACCATCGAGCATATTGGCAATGACTTTTGCGGTAATGGGTACCCGGGCTGAACGAGGACGGCGATCCTGACGGGAGTAACCAAAATAGGGAATAACCGCAATAATGCGATCGGCTGAAGCCCGGTGTAGTGCATCCACCATTACCATCAATTCCATAATACTGTCATTGGTAGGCTGGCAGGTGGGCTGAATGATATACACATCCTTGCCACGCACGGTTTCTTCAATTTCTACACTGATCTCGCCATCACTGAAACTGCTGACGCTGGCTTTGCCCAGAGAGATATTTAAATGATTAGCTATGCGTTTAGCAAGCTCCGGGTTGGCATTACCCGTAAAAATCATCATCTCATCGTTCGATTGATTCACAGCTCGATTTGCACTCGTTTAAGAGGTGATTGTATGGCTATAGGATAGTTGTTATTCAGTGCTTTGAATAACAACCACCTGGGAATATGGCTGGGCCGGGAGGATTACTCCGGGCTGCGCCCTCCGCCCTTCGGGCCGATGCTTAAAGCTGCATCGTTCTAAATCGCTATCGCGATTTAATCGAACCTCTTTCGGTTCAAACCCTCCCGGTGGAGAGTGCATTAATCTTTTTACCGCCTGAGCAGATTTATAATTAATACACTTTTTAATATGGCTGGGCCGGGAGGATTCGAACCTCCGCATGACGGGATCAAAACCCGTTGCCTTACCGCTTGGCGACGGCCCAATTAAATCGTTTTTCTAGCCACCGACCGCTTTTAGCTTCTGGTGTAGAGGGGACTGATTAACCCCTTTGGCAACAAACCCCTGCCATTCCTCCGGCAAGTGCTGCAATGCCTGCTGTGCTTTTTGTGCATTCTGAAATGCCACAAAAACACAGGCGCCGGTGCCGGTCATTCGTGCCTGACCGTATTGATTCAGATGCTCAATCACATCCTGAATCACCGGATAATGTTGTGCGGCTATCGGCTCACACACATTACTCAGATCCGACATTAAAACAGCGCCGGATTTGAGGTCGCATATTCTGATGGCAGTACAGTTCCGTGTCAATCTCGAATTGCTAAAAATTTCAGCTGTGGATACATGAACCGGTGGTTTAACCACTAAAAACCAGTTTTCCGGCAAATCAATTGGCTGGAGTTTTTCACCGACACCTTCCGCAAAGGCTGCATAGCCGCGCACAAATACCGGCACATCGGCGCCCAGCTCCATGCCCAGCCCGGCCAGCTGTTCGATACTCAGCCCCGTATTCCATAAATGATTTAATGCGACCAGGGTCGTGGCCGCATCGGAGCTACCGCCCCCTACGCCGCCGCCCATGGGCAGTTTTTTGCGCAGCTCGATGGTAACACCCTGATGGCCTGCGGCTGTTTTTTGCAGCAGCCGCGCAGCCCGCACCACCAGATCATCATCTTCGGGGATATTGTGATTATCCCCTGCCCGGTGAATACTGCCCTGAGAGTTAATCTCAAAACGCAGCTCGTCACTGTAATCCAGAAACTGAAAGACCGTTTGCAACAGGTGGTAACCATCCGGACGCTGCCCGGTGATATGCAAAAAGAGATTGAGCTTGGCGGGCGCTGGCCAGATATTCTGCTCAGCCATTTTTGATTTCCCACTGACGAATCACCACCCGCACATCCACATCCTTATCATCCAGACGGTGCATGAAAATTTTCCGCGGCAGCATTTTATTGCCCACAGGCTGATACTGACGAAACTCAATATGCCAGCCATCCTGCTGCATCACATGCAGCCGGCCATTATCCAGCCAGCTAATGAGCCGATAGGGTTTGTCCGGCACGGGCACACCCATCAGCCAGTAACGCAGGCCGCTTACCGGAAACTGCCAGCCTTGAATTTGCTGTAACAATGATTCTGCGCTGGCGGCCATTAGCTGCTCACCACTGCTGCTGCTCAATAACACACCATCACTTAGGGATGTCAGTTCCAGCGCCCCTGAACCCAATGGGCCATTGAGCTGGATGGTGAAATCATTTCCGGCCTGACGCCAGATCAGATCCGCCTGCCCCCCATTATCCGCTGTTTGAATTGCGACCCGGCCAGACAGGCTCCAGTCATTGAGCTGATATAAGCGGTTGGTCTGCTTGAGCCACTGGGAACTGGCTGTTGAGTTTTGATGCACATTAAGCGGCGCAGCACAGCTCGCCAGCAGGCTGATAAAAATCAGCAGAAAAAAAGACAGCCTCATGAATGTATTACGGTTGGTAGCGTTTTAAGGTTTTTTGCAGCACGGGATTGTCACTATTGAGCTTTATACCCTGCTGCCAGATCTCGCGGGCTCTGTCAGGCTCGCCATTTTTCCACAGCACTTCCCCCAGATGGGCGGCAATTTCAGCATCCTTATATTCGGCAAAGGCTTTCTGCAACCATTTAAGGGCTTCATCATACTGACCCAGCCGGTAATACAGCCATCCCAGACTATCCAGCACCGCCGGGTCATCCGGTAATAGCTGAGCGGCCCTGAGAATATATTTTTTGGCTTCCTGCAAACGCTCGTTACGATCCGCCAGGGTAAAACCCAGCGCATTCAGAGCATTGGCATTTTCCGGCTCCTGTTTTAGCACTTTGAGCAGATCCGCTTCGGTCACATCCATGCGATCCAGCTTTTCCGCGGTCAGGGCGCGGGCGTATAAAAGATCCGGGTCATCCGGCAACTGTTGCAGGGCATGGGTATACAGCTCCATGGCATCGGCAATGCGCTGTTGCTTACGCAATAATTCACCCTGGGCCAGATATAAACGACTTTTGGTGGTTTTATCCACATCCTGCGCTATTAATTTGCGCAGCACATCCATGGCCTGATCAAGCTTTCCGGTTGCGGCCAGCAGGCCGGCCGAACGAATTCTGGCATCCAGTGCAAAATCCCCCTGCTTTACCTGCTGATAATGCTTCAGGGCCGCCTCAATATTTTTTTCGCTTTGCTCAATGCGCCCCAGATAATAATGCGCCTGATCCGCATGCTGCCCCTTTTTAATCAGCTCTCTGAAATATTCGCGGGCCAGTATCGGCTTGTTGGTTTCAACCGACAGCAGGGCCAGACTCAGCAGCACGCCGTTATCTTCCGGCATATTCAAACGCAGCTGAATAAACTCCTCCCAGGCTGCATCATATTTTTTCAGGCGTACCAGCATACGGGCATACTGTAGCCGCAGGCGGTTATCCGAAGGGCGCATTTCCAGCGCTTTTGACACGGCAGCCAGGGCTTCATCCTCCCTGTTCTGGGCCGATAATATCTGCGCCTTTACCAGATAGGCCACACTGGAATCCGGCTGTTTTTTCAGCACCGCATTAACCGTATCCATCGCCTGTTGATAGTGTTTTACACGGGCCTGATAGCGGGCAAGCTGCAACATTAAAGACGCCTGTCCGGGATGTTGTTTATCCAGCCGGTTCAACACATCCAGCGCCGCTTTATCTCCCTTATGGCGCAGTAAAATCGTGGCAAAAACATTCATTGCCTGGGTATTTAACTTACCCTCGGGAAACAGAAATTTTTCAAATGCCCGGGCAGCCGCTTCGGTCTGCCCCAGGTTTAAATAGGCGATACCTCGAACCCGGCCGGCTTCGGCCTCCCGCGGCTCTGTTTTCTGCCAGATGTCCACCGCTTCCAGCACATCTTCATAACGCCTGGCGTAAAGGGCGATATGGGCTGCACGGTCGGCTATTTGTGCATCACCACTTTCTCTGGCTGCCCGCATGTAATAATCCGCCGCTTCCGACAGAGAACCATGGGTGCCGGCAAACTCACCGGCCAGTACATTAAATACCACGCCATCTTTTTCGGGCTGTGGCGGCAGCACGGCCACATCTTCCTTAAGGCTTTCCTGCCCGGCGCAGGCGGCCAGCTGGGATAAAATAACGGCCGATAAAACCAGCGCCGAAATATTGCGTATATAAAAACTCATAAACTGTTTTTCCAGTAAAAAATAATTTCTGTTATGCCGCTGTATCCGGGCATATCATACCCCACTCGCAGAATACAGCTTCAACTAACTTTATATAAATAAGGGCTATTGCTTGTATTACATCCGGCAATGGCTCAAAATTTGCGGTTTTCTTTGATACAAGCTTTTCGAAGCCGGAACCATTGTAACGCCACATGCCGCTGATTACCCTAGGACTCAATCACAAGACGACTCCCGTCGAAATGCGGGAGCGGCTGGCGTTTACGCCGGAAAGCCTGCCTGTGGCCATCAAGGAACTGGCGGCTCTGGACGGCATCGCTGAAGCCAGTATTTTATCCACCTGTAACCGCACCGAATTATATTGTGTGGCAAAAGAGGATGGCGACCCACAAAATGACCAGCAACTGATCGACTGGTTCAGTCGTTTTCATGGTTTGAGTGGCGATGAGATCCAGCAATATCTGTACTGCCATCACCACGAAGACAGCATCCGCCATGCCCTGAAGGTAGCCTGCGGTCTGGATTCCATGGTGCTGGGAGAGCCGCAGATTCTGGGCCAGATGAAGCAGGCTTTTGCCCAGTCCAAGGATTTGGGCACCCTGGGCACTCTGCTGGGCAAGTTATTTCAGCACGCATTTTCCGTGGCCAAGCAGGTGCGCACGGATACGGAAATCGGCTCCAGCCCCGTCTCCGTTGCCTTTGCGGCGGTGAATTTATCCAAACAGATTTTTGACCAGCTCGAACCCCTGACCGCCCTGATGATTGGCGCCGGTGAAACCATCGAGCTGGCGGCACGGCATCTGCATTCCCACAAAATCGGCCAGATGATTATTGCCAACCGCAACCTGGACAAGGCTGAGAAGCTGGTGGAACAGTTTAACGGTGAAGCCATTACCCTGGCGCAGATTCCCGATTTTCTGCACCGCGCCGATATTGTGATTTCATCCACCGCCAGCCAACTTCCTATTCTGGGCAAGGGCGCAGTGGAAAACGCCCTGAAAAAACGCCGTCACAAGCCGATTTTTATGGTGGATATTGCCGTGCCCCGGGATGTGGAACCGGAAGTGGGCAAGCTGGATGATGTCTTCCTTTATACGGTGGATGATCTGCAGGAAATCATTCAGGAAAATATGCAGTCCCGCCAGCAGGCCGCCGAACAGGCCATTGAAATTATCGATGCTCAGGTGGAAAATTTTCTTAGCTGGCAACGCTCCCTGCAGGTGGTGGATGTGATTCGTGAAATCCGCGACTGTGCCGACAGCATCACCCAGGAAGTGCTGGAAAAAGCCCTCAGGCAGATCGAGCAGGGCAAACCCGCCGAAGAAGCCCTGCAATTTATGGCCCGCACCCTGACCAATAAATTTCTCCACCAGCCCAGCACCCAGCTACGCAAGGCTGCTGAAAGCAATCGTCTGGATCAGGTCGAATTTACCCGCAGTCTTTTTCTGGGTGATGATGCCCAGGCGCCAGATAAAGACAAAAACCGATAGAGACTTATGAAAGATTCCATTCGCCGCAAGCTTGAAACCCTGCAGGAACGCTACGAAGAAGTTGGCGCCCTGCTTAGCGACTCTGATGTTATCAGCGACCAGAACCAGTTCCGGGAGCTGTCCATGGAATACTCCCAGCTGGAGCCGGTTATCCAGAGCTTTGCTGCCTATCAGGCAGCCGAGGAGGATTTGCAGTCGGCTCAGGAAATGCTCAAAGACGATGATGCGGACATGCGGGAAATGGCCGTTGAAGAACAGAAAGATGCCCAGCAGCGTATCGAGGCTCTGGAGATGGAGCTACAGAAGCTGCTACTGCCCAAAGATCCCCACGATAACAGCAATATCTTTCTGGAAATCCGCGCCGGTACCGGCGGTGATGAGGCCGCCATTTTTGCCGGCGATCTGTTTCGCATGTACAGCCGTTTTGCGGAAACCCAGCGCTGGCAGATTGAAGTGCTCAGTGAAAATCAGGGTGAGCATGGCGGTTACAAGGAAATTATTGCCCGCATTGTGGGCCAGGGTGCCTACTCCAAACTGAAATTTGAATCCGGCGCCCACCGGGTACAACGGGTGCCGGAAACCGAATCTCAGGGCCGGGTGCATACTTCGGCCGCCACGGTTGCGGTGATTCCGGAGCCACCGGAAACCGAGCAGATCACCATTAACCCGGCGGATTTGCGCATCGACACCTTCCGGGCTTCCGGCGCTGGTGGTCAGCACGTCAATAAAACCGATTCTGCCGTGCGCCTGACCCACCTGCCCACCGGCACGGTGGTGGAGTGCCAGGATGAACGCTCCCAGCATAAAAACAAGGCCCGCGCCATGAGCCTGCTGCAGGCCCGTATTATGGATGCGGAAAATGAAAAGCAGCGGGCCGAGCAGGCCCAGGAACGTAAATCACTGGTGGGCAGTGGCGATCGCTCCGAGCGGATTCGCACCTATAACTACCCTCAGGGGCGGATTACCGACCATCGCATCAATCTGACTTTATACAAGCTAGATGAAGTCATGCAGGGGCAGCTATCCCAGGTTATTGACCCGCTGATAAATGAATATCAGGCTGAGCAGCTGGCCGCCATGGCCGAATAAGCCCGATGACCCTTGCCGAGCTTTTACAGCAAAGCAGCCAGCAACTTGCCGCCATTTCCGACAGCCCCCGGCTGGATGCAGAAGTTCTGCTATGCCATGTGCTGCAAAAAGAGCGCAGCCATTTGCGGGCCTGGCCGGAAAAAATCATTACAGGCGAGCCGCTGGCCCGCTTTCAGACATTGCTGGAGCAACGCTTAAGCGGCCAGCCCATTGCCTATTTATGTGGCCGGCGGGAATTCTGGTCGCTGGATCTGGCGGTTAACCCTCACACCCTTATCCCCCGCCCGGAAACCGAACTGCTGGTGGAAACCCTGCTGGAACTTTATCCCCAGCATACACCTTTAAAGCTGGCTGATTTAGGCACCGGCAGCGGCGCCATTGCCCTGGCCATTGCATCCGAGCGCCCCGGCTGGTCAATTATCGCCACCGATATTGACAAGACCAGCCTGCAACTGGCCGAGCAAAATGCCCGCCGGCACCAGCTCAAAAACATCACCTTTGCACAGGGCAGCTGGTTTCAGGCGCTGGGCCATGAAAAGCTGGATATTATTATTAGCAATCCACCCTATATTGCAGAATCCGACCCCCACCTACAGCTGGGAGATGTACGCTTTGAGCCGCGCCGCGCACTCAGCTCCGGTGCCGATGGGCTGGACGATATTCGCCTGCTGGCAGCCGGTGCGGCCAGTCATCTGAAGCCCGGCGGTATGCTAATGGTGGAGCATGGTTATAACCAGAAAACACAGCTAAACGATATTTTCACTAAAAATCACTATAAAAAGATCCAGCAACGACGGGATATATTAAAACAACCTCGTCTCACCTATGGCTATATAGACTGATTAATCAATCAGATAGCAACAACACCGGGTTTATTTCAGTATTTTTCAGACCGATATTCAGTACTTGAATATTTTTTTCTTTTGTTCTAGTTTAACAGGCATGACTGACACAGATGATCTCATCAAAAACAGGGAAATTCGATTCTGTCAATTACACCCTGATCCGGCCCAGGCCAGAAGCGCTTTGCTGCTACTCAGCGATGCGGATGGCGTGATCGACATTAAACTGATTGATGAAACCGGCCTGTACATCAGCTACGATGTACGCCTGCTAACACTGCAATCCATTGAAGCCGTACTCTGCCGCCTGGGCTACCATCTGGATAACCGCCTGCTCACCCGTATGAAGCGTGCCCTGTATGCTTATGCGGAAGACGCCCAGCGGGCCAATCTGGGCTGCTGCGAAGAAACCGATAATACCACCATGGTATTTATTAAACGCTATACCAGCAACCACCACGGCTGCCGGGACAAACGCCCGGAACACTGGCGTAAATACCTGTAATCCCTCAATAATCTCCCCATTTTCTGCACAGAACTGATAACATTCGCCAATGAATGACGAACAGCTATTGCGCTATAGCCGACAAATTTTATTGCCTGAACTGGGAATCGAAGGCCAGCAGAAACTGCTGGATGCCCATGTGCTGATTATTGGCATGGGCGGGCTGGGTTCGCCTGTAGCCATGTATCTGGCGTCAGCCGGTGTGGGTGAAATGAGTCTGGTGGATGATGACAATGTGGACCTTTCCAACCTGCAACGGCAGCTTATCCATCAAACCGATGATATTGGTCTGCCCAAGGTTATCTCTGCCCGCAACCAGCTACAGCAGATCAACCCTGATGTTCATATTCACACCTATGAGCAGCGTCTGGGTCATCAACAACTGATGCAGCTTTTACCCTCTATTGATGTGGTGATTGATGCCACCGATAATTTCAGCAGCCGCTTTGCCATTAACCGGGCCTGTGTTGAGGCCCGCAAGCCACTGGTTTCCGGCGCCGCCATTCGCATGGAAGGCCAGGTCAGCGTATTTGATATGCGCAATGACAACAGCCCCTGCTACCGCTGCCTGTATGACGAAAGCGGACAGAATGATGAAACCTGTAGCGAAAATGGCGTAATGGCGCCAATTGTTGGCATTATTGGTAGCATTCAGGCCATGGAAACCATTAAACTGCTGGCTCAGATCGGTGAGCCATTAACCGGCAAGCTGCTCATCACAGACAGCCTGTACCAGGAATGGCGCAGCATGACTTTAAACAAAGACCCCAGTTGCCCCGTATGCGGCCAGCCATCACAATAAAAATGAAATCATTACAACTACCCCGCACCCTGGTGAATCAGTTACTTACCCAGGCCCAGAAAAATACCGAAATCGAAGCCTGCGGCCTGATTGGCCATAGTGACCAGGGCTTTAGCCTCTATCCTGTAGACAATATTGCCCGGCAATCGGAACAACTGTTTGAAATGGACCCCCAACAGCAGATTGCCGCCATGAAGGCGATGCGTGAAAAAGGTGAACAACTGTTCGCCATTTACCACTCCCATCCCAATGCACCGGCAAGCCCTTCTGCAACGGACTGGGAACAGATGTCCTATAAAGATGTCTACTACCTGATTATTTCACTGAATACCGTGGGCGTACTGGAAATGACAGCCTACTGGCCAGCAAAAAATAACTTTGCAAAAGTTGCCCTGGAAATCAGTTAATATCATTGACATCAACTATTCTGTAACCACTTTACATTAAGGCACCATCGACTAGATTACTGAACTTATGAATAAAAATTTATTGCACCCTACACTAGGCATTCTGTTTGTTATCTCTTTAAGTCTTTTATCGGTTTCAACACAGGCAAAAGTAAACCCCATCGAGCCTAACGGCGAATTAAGCCAGACCAGCGCTGAAGTGGTTAGCCGCCTGCGTCATCAGCATTATCAACGCACCTCCATTCACATGAATGACGAGCTGTCATCCACCGTACTGGATCGTTACCTGAAAGAGCTGGATCGGGAACACAGTTATTTTCTGGCCAGCGATATTAAGGAATTTGAACACTACCGCTATCTGCTGGATGATGCATTTAAAACCGGCAACCTGAAACCGGCTTTTACAATCTTTAACCGTTATGAAAAGCGCCTGGTTGAACGCATTAAGTTCCTGCTCAAGCAACTGGACAAGGGCGTAGACAAACTGGATTTCAGCAAAGACGAGAGCATGTTGATTGATCGTGAAGATCAACCCTGGCCTGCCACAGAAGCTGAAATGAATGCGTTGTGGATCAAGCGTTTAAAAAATGATGTACTGAATCTGGAGCTATCCGGCAAGTCACCTGAAAAAACCCAGGAGCTGCTACATAAACGCTACAGCAACCAGCTCAAACGTATTCAGCAAACCAATGCAGAAGATGCGTTTCGTGTGTATATGAATTCCCTGACCTTAAGTTACGATCCGCACACACAATATTTTTCACCCCGTGGCACCGAGAATTTTAATATTCGTATGCGCCTTTCATTACAGGGCATAGGCGCCATGCTACAGGCCGAAGATGAATACACAAAGGTGACTCGCGTCATTCCCGCCGGCCCGGCAGATAAGGAGGGTGAACTAAAAGCCAACGATAAGATTATCGGTGTGGGCCAGGGTAAGGACGGTGAAATTGTGGATGTTATCGGCTGGCGTCTGGATGACGTAGTGGATTTGATTCGCGGCAAAAAAGGCACGATTGTACGCCTTGAAATCATCCCCAGCAGTTCTGCTGGTGAACAGCAAACAAAGATTATTTCAATTACCCGCGACACGGTTAAGCTGGAAGAACAGGCTGCCAGCAAAAAAGTCATCGAACTTTCCAGCTATGGCAAAAAATACAAGCTGGGTGTTATCGACATTCCAAAATTCTATATTGATTTTGAAGCCGCCAGCAAAGGCGATCCCAATTACAAAAGTACCACACGGGATGTAAAAAAACTGATTAAGGAATTAGAAGCCGAAAAAGTTGATGGCATTATTATCGACCTGCGTGACAATGGCGGCGGCTCCCTGCGCGAAGTTAACGAGCTGATAGGCCTGTTTATTAAAAAAGGCCCGACCGTGCAGGTTAAAGGTGTGAGTGGACGTGTATATGTATACGAGGATGAAGACCCCAGTATTATTTACACCGGCCCTCTGGCCGTACTGGTTAATCGCCTGAGCGCTTCTGCATCAGAAATTTTTGCCGGCGCTATTCAGGACTATCACCGGGGCATTGTGATCGGCACCCAGACCTATGGCAAAGGCACCGTACAGGCCATGCTGCCATTACACCATGGGCAGATCACCTTAACCCAGCAGAAGTTCTACCGCATCTCCGGCAACAGCACGCAGAACCGGGGGGTGATTCCCGACATCAATCTGCCATCTTTGTACGATACCAGTGAAATTGGCGAAAGCGCGCTGGAAGGCGCCCTGCCCTGGGATAAAATCCGACCTTCCCGTTATCAGGTTTACAATGATTTCTCCGGCATTATTCCAAAGCTGATCCGCGATCATGAAAAACGTGTCATTCATGACCCAGACTACACCTATCTGGTTAAAACCACGGAACTGATTGATAAACGCCGGCAGAGAAAAACAATTTCGCTGAATCGCGCCAAACGTGAGGCGGACAAGAAACAACTTGAGCAACAACAGCTGGCGCTGGAAAATACCCGGCGCAAAGCCAAGGGATTACCTCTGCTCAAGGACATCAAGGCACTTGAAAAAGAACAGGAAGACAAGGACAAGTCAGACGATAAAGATAAAAAAGATGAGCCTACACCCTTATTAACGGAAACAGGCCATATTCTGGTTGACTATATTCATCTGGAACAGCCTAAGCTGGTCAAACAGTAAGCATAAAAAAGCCGGGGTTTGATCCCGGCTTTTTTATGCAAAAACAACAACGATTAAAAACGCTCGTTACAACGATTCACCCGCGCATCATAATAACGCTCACAGGTATAGGCATCACCGCCGCCAGCATAACACTGTCCACGTTGTTTATAGGCATACTCGCGACAACTGCCCCAGCTACTCACCAGCGCTTTATGAGCAGAGCGTTTTTGCTGCTGGGCTTTTTTGCCCCCCCATGGATTATTATTCAACTTCTGAAAAGCAGCCGAGTCGGCACCACTGAAGATACTTTTAAATTCCGCGTCCATCTTTTTCTTTTCCCAGCGGGTTAATTCATGCTGAGAGATATTTTTATTTTTAAACACACTGCGTTCAGCAGAAAAAACCGCTGTTGTTACGAACGAAAACATTAGTGTCGTGGCCGCTAAAAAGCCGGATATTTGTTTCAGGGTCATTGCGGTAAACCTTTGTATAAAATTTAAAAAAACACACCCCATAAAAAACCACGCTGGCCTTAGTATTTAAAAGCAGGAATGCGACTTAATTAGCCAGAGGAATCTGGCAATGACTTTTTTCATTTGCTGATACAGCTGTCACCATGGATTAATGACGGGCTCCGCATCAAAAGCTGTCGGCTATCGAAATAACTGAACATACAGCTGCTAAATTATAGCCTAAAAATGAAAACCCAACAAAAGCATAGAAATACATTGTAAATTCATAGACTTACACAGCCACCCGGAACGTAATCAGAGATTGCTTATACAATACATAAATAAATTAATAGCTAACTATAAAAGCCTGATTGGCCCCCCGCCCTTTTTGCGTTTAGTATCATTTGCTCCTGAAAATCACTATAAAAATACCATCATGGAAAAAATTCTCGAAATACGCGACGGCTGCACAACACCCGGCCAACTCCTGAGAAGCCTGGCTTTTGCCCGTTATTTGAAACTCTATAAAAAAGAATTTATTGCCGATCTCAAGCAACGCTCAGATAAACGTAAGGGTGAAGCCGAGCATAAAAAAGATTTTATTGAGAATATCCAGATACGCCAGCTCATCAAGATACTGGAAAGCGATGGTTTTAGTGACCCGCAGGAGGCCCGCCATGCCAAAGAGCTGATTAAATTTATGGATGGCGCCTTTCACCACTATCGGGGCAAGGGCTATAGCCGCCTGATACGCCTGCAAAATGATGTTGTATCAACCGGACTGGAAACCACACAGACCGTTAAGGACAAGGTGACGGATAAAGCCCAGAAGATGTCTGAGCTGATTATGGAAACCCGCCGCATCCTGCTGTCAAAAGTCGGCCTGGAACATGGGGTGAGACGCACACCGGGCATGGACGCTTCCCCTAATGTGACCGCTGGTGAAATTTCCGGCCATTACTTTAACTATCCTGCCGACTATGTGGCACTGGCCCACGTCCCCTTAACCGTGGCTGCCGATATGCAAACCGGTGTTGATTACTCCACTCCATCCAACAAGCGGGCCAAGCCATTTTATGAACTAAATCATAACCCCCTTGATCTGGATCGCTTCAATGCAAACGACTGGGTATCCGTACCCCTGCGTATTGGTACTTCCCTGATTATTGCCTTTATCCACAAATCCCGTGGCTGTATTGAAATGGAACCGGGTCTCTTAAACCTGTTTCCTTTTGCCAAAATTAAAGACATTAAAAATCAACGCAGGGCAGATGGTATTTTCTTCTTTGGCGACCCTAATGCGGACATGAAAGACCTGGGATATTTTTATGATAAGGAAAACAAACTACTGGTAGGTGTTGTACCCAATATTGATGAGCTGAAATATTTTGGCTATGCCAAAAAACCGGTACTGACATTACACAATGTGCTGGCGATTTTAGATGGGGATCTGCCACTGCACTGTGGCTGTACCCGCTATGTGGTTCGCTTTAATGAAAATGATGAACCCTATATTGCCGACATGCTGATTAAGGCCGATGACATGGGCAAGATCAGCCTGATTAAAGATGAAAAAGATAAAATTACCCGGCCTATTTTCTACGGCACAGAAACCGGCGCCTTTGCCTGTCTGGATGGTTTTAGTGAACAGGCAAAAATGCAGATGGCCGGCCGGGAAGTGGGTTATAACAAGGACACTGGCTCCAATGCCAGGCAGATTGTGCCGGTAACCGATGTATCAGAATTATTCCGCGGCGATCCGCTGGATATTCTGCTGTATATGAATAATTTCAATCTGATTGAGCCGG
>JALTRC010000068.1 GCA_026998145.1 Gammaproteobacteria bacterium | reverse complement strand
TATCCATTCCATCAACCTCGCTGGAAACCTCTATTGAAATATCAAAAGAGGTGGAAAAAACCCTGAATGAATTTTCTGAAGTAAACAGCACCATTGCGATGATTGGCCGCGCTGAAAAAGGCGAAACGGCCGATGTGAACTACATGGAAATTTTCACTGATTTAAAACCCCATGATGAATGGCAGGAGGATCGCAGCTATGAAGATCTGGCTATTGAGATGCGGGAGAAACTGGAAAAAATTGTGCCGACTTCGGTCATCAGTTTTACCCAGCCGATTCAGATGCGGGTAGAGGAATTAATCTCCGGGGTACGTGCTACGCTCGCGGTAAAATTATATGGCGAAGATTTAAAAGAGCTGGATCGCTTAAGCCAGAAAATTAAGCAAACCATTGCTCAGGTACCGGGTGTGGCCGACCTGTCACTGGAAGCCAATCTGGGTAAGCCGCAGATTCGCATTCAGGTGAATCGGGAGGCGCTGGCCCGTTATGGTATGAATGCGGATGAAGTTTTAAGAGTGGTGCGCACCGGCATTGGTAATGAACCGGTTTCCAGTTTAATTAGAGGCATCAAGCGTTTTGATATTACCCTGCGGCTGGATAATGCAGCCAAGGTATCGGTTGAAGCCATTCGTAATATTCCACTGCGTACCAGCGGCGGCGCCATAGTGCCCCTTAAACAGGTGGCTGATATTACGGTGGCCGAAGGTTATTCCTTTATCCGGCGTGAACAGCTGCAACGTTATGCGGTTATTCAAATGGATGTGCGTGGCCGGGACGTGGATAGTTTTGTGGCCGATGCCAATGCATTAATCAAACAGCAGATTGATATGCCGCCCGGTTACTGGCTGGAATGGGGTGGTGCGTTTGAAAATCAGCAGCGGGCATTAAGCAAGCTGGCGTTAATTGTGCCCTTAACAATTTTCTTTATTTTTGTACTGCTTTACACCGCCTTTAATTCGGTGAAATACGCCACCCTGATTATTGCCAATGTGCCCTTTGCAACCATTGGCGGTCTGGTGGGTTTATTTATTACCGGGCAGTATTTGTCGGTGCCTTCCGCCATTGGTTTTATTGCGGTGTTTGGTGTGGCAATGCTCAACGGTATTGTATTAATCAGTTTTCTAAATGAGTTACAGGAAAAAGGCCTGCCGGTTAAAGATGCGGTGCGTAAAGGCGCAGAGCTAAGACTGCGGCCGGTGATGATGACCGCCAGCGTGGCGATTCTGGGATTGATCCCCATGTTGTTATCCAGCGGTGTGGGTGCTGAAACTCAGCGCCCGCTGGCAACCGTTGTGGTAGGTGGCCTGATTACCTCGACTTTATTAACACTGATATTGCTGCCGGTTATTTACGAGTGGATGGAAACACGTAATAAAAAATCATAAAACCATTAATCATCAGGCGCTCTGTAAAAGGAGTGCCTTTTTTATAAGGATGAAGCATGAAAGAAATAAAAGCATTTATTCATCGTAACCGTATTGCCGATGTTGTCCATTCCCTGAGAAATAATCATTTTTGCAGCGGCGCCTGTAATCTTTCAATTAAAGATGTGGCTGGAACCCTGGAAGCGCTGGATAACCGTGAAAAAGATTATTCTATTGAGCTGGGTGAAGGGGTGATTACGGAAGTGAAACTGGAACTGATTTGCGAAGATGAGCGTCTGGATGAAGCGGTTTCGCTGATTCGTGAAAAAGCTAAAACTGGCCAGGAACTGGCAGGCTGGATTTATGTTTATGATATTGCGCAGGC
>JALTRC010000067.1 GCA_026998145.1 Gammaproteobacteria bacterium | reverse complement strand
ATCAACAATAATCAGCTCAATAGTCTGTGCCGAATCCCTCCCGAAAATCTGGCCTGTCCGGCCTATGCTCCCTCACTCGCAAAACATCATTATTAGACTAACTCACGTTTTACAGCAAATTTAAATTTCGTATAATTCCCCGGTTTTATAACATCGGGTAGCAAAACGTGAATACAATTGAAGAGCTGGATCAGGAATTTAAAGACGACCCTGACTATCAGCAATTAAGCCATGAAGAAAAGCTGCGCATTATCAGCGTAATGGAAAAGATGATGGATATGGGCATGGCGGCCATTTACGGTGATGAGTCTGAGGATCAACCAGAATCCCGCTTTCCCTGCCATAAATATATCAGCCAGTGCAAAGCCAAATGCTGCACCTTTATTTTTGCCCTGACTCACGAAGAAGTTGATAAGGGCATTATTGCCTGGAATAAAGACAAGCCCTATTTTGTTGCGCGGGATAAGGAAGACGGTTACTGCCCCCATTTAAACCGGGACACCTGGCAATGTATGGAATGGGAAAACCGGCCGCTGCGTTGTCGCCGTTATGATTGCCGGGATGATAATATTATTGAGATCGATCCGGCGGATCTGGTTTTGGCGGATTCAGTTGGTGGGTGATTTTTTGACGCGAAGGCGCAAAGGGCGCAAAGTTTTCGTACCGAAAAGGGGGCAGTAGCCTTTTACAATGAACAAAAAGCAAGACCTAATGGAATGGTCCACCCCTCCCTAAAAGGCTTCAAATGAGCCATGATGTATATACCAATAAACATCAAACAGAAGAGGCAGGCCATGAAATATAATAACTCAAAAAACACCGTTAAAGTACTGGGTATTGATTTAGCCAAACAAAGTTTTCAACTCCATGGTGTAGATAAAAACAGTATTATCGTTTTAACTAAAAAACTTACACGTAATAAACTTAGCCAGTTTGTTGCACAGTTATCACCTTGCCTGATAGGAATAGAAGCTTGTAGTGGATCAAATTATTGGTTCGTGTTTTTGAACGTTATGGGCATACTGTGCGTATGATTGCACCACAATTTGTTAAACCCTTTGTAAAGTCAAACAAAAATGATGCCGCGGATGCAGAAGCAATTTGTGAAGCGGTGCAACGACCCTCAATGCGCTTTGTTCCTGCAAAATCAGTTGAGCAACAAGATATACAAAGTCTGCACCGGATTCGTAGTCAAGCCGTTGCAAGAAGAACTGCACAGGCAAATCAAATACGCGGTTTACTGATGGAATACGGCATTATCATTCCAAAAGGCATTTCATATGTGCGTAAAGAAATACCCTGTATTCTTGAAGATGCCTCTAACGAACTCACCGTGATATTCAGAGACTTACTCGATGACTTATATAATGAAATGGTACATTTAGATGATCGAGTAGAGATCTTAGAAAATAAACTAAAGATCATCTGCAAAGAGAATGAAAACTGCCAAAGATTGCTCACTATACCCGGGGTTGGCTTACTGAGCGCAACCGCCCTAGTCGCCGCTATTGGTGATATCAATGTATTTAAGAATGGACGTGAACTCGCTGCCTGGTTAGGCCTTGTTCCGCGACAGCATTCAACCGGCGGTAAGCCAACCCTGTTAGGCATTAGCAAACGTGGCGATACCTATTTGCGCACATTATTAATACACGGCGGTCGAACCGTTGTCAGGGTAGCTGAGAAATATCAAGATAAGCGCAACACTTGGATTAAACAACTGGATACGCGTCGCGGAAAAAATATCACCGCCGTCGCGGTAGCCAACAAAAATGCACGCATTGCGTGGGCTTTACTAACCAAACAAACCACGTTTCAGCTAGGCATGATTTAGAATAAAAGAATATTTACAGGAAACTGTAATCAACGAGTTGCGAAGATGAAATTCAAGTGATGGCATAAAAGGTAACACCTGCATATCTACAAATCTGACGGGGTCTCGGGCTCAATGAAGCCGAAGACTTGATGAGATGGGTATGCGCAGATTCCATCAGGGCCAGAAGCTTAGACCGCTTCATAAAAAGGCCGGATATATGGAAGCAATATTTTTTAGCTATACGGTAGTTTTGTCTTGCAATACGGGGTGGACCATATATGACCCCTGAAATTTGTGACCCCTGAAATTTTTCTCTGACCCCTTTTGTTCTGCGTCTCCGTGTCTCTGTGTCAAACCCATATCATCTACCACAAAAACTCCGCGTCCTTCGCGCCTTCGCGTCAAAACCTCAAGCCCCCAATAAATCCATCAAAGCCCCTTCATCCAGTATCTCAACCCCCAGCTTTTCTGCTTTCGCCACTTTGGATCCAGGGCTTTCACCGGCCACTACATAATCGGTTTTTTTCGATACACTGCCGGTCACTTTTGCGCCTTTAGCCATAAGTGCCTGCTTGGCTTCATCACGGGTCATATTGGATAAGGTGCCGGTAAGCACAAAGGTTTTACCGGCCAGTTTCTGCTCAGTTTTCGCAGGCTTTTCAATGGCAGGCCAGTGGATGCCCGCATCCCGTAACTGCTGAATAATTTCCCGGTTATGGGGCTGCCGGAAAAAGCTGACAATATGCCCGGCCACTATAGGCCCCACATCCGGTACCTGTTGCAGAGTTTCTTCATCGGCTTTCATCAAGTCATCCAGATTGGCAAAATATAAAGCCAGTGCCTGGGCGGTTGCCTCGCCCACTTCGCGTATACCCAGTGCATAAATAAAACGGGGTAGCCGGGTTTCTTTACTGGCCTCCAGTGCATCCAGTAAATTTTGCGCAGATTTTTCACCCATGCGTTCCAGCTGTACCAGTTGTTTCAGTGTTAAATGATACAGGTCGGGTATATGTTCAATCAGTTTTTCATCTACCAGTTGTTCCACCAGCTTATCACCCAGCCCATCAATATCCATGGCCTTGCGGGAAGCAAAATGTTTGATGGCTTCCTTGCGCTGCGCAGGGCAATACAGGCCACCACTGCAACGGGCAATGGCTTCACCTTCCAGTTGAATAATATCCGAGCCACACACCGGGCAGTGTTTGGGTAATTGTACCGGCGGGTTATTGTGTTGACGGCTACCGGGCACTACGCGCACGACCTTGGGTATCACATCACCGGCGCGCAGTATCACCACCTGATCCCCTTCACGAATATCCAGCCGGGTGATTTCATCCATATTATGCAAGGTTGCATTGCTCACGGTGACGCCGCCCACAAAAACCGGCTCTAATCTGGCCACTGGTGTTATAGCGCCAGTGCGTCCTACCTGAAATTCAATTTTTTTAACCCTGGTAATTTCTTCCTGTGCGGGAAATTTATGGGCAATGGCCCAGCGGGGGGCTTTTGCCACAAAGCCCAGCTGTTGCTGTAAATCCAGCCGGTTGACCTTGTACACAATGCCATCAATTTCATAGGGCAGGCTATCCCGCATATCGGCCATTTTTTTATAATAGGCCAGGCAACCCTCCACCCCCTGCACTACTTCCCGCTCTTTGCATAAAGGCAGGCCCCAGTGTTGTAACTGATCGAGCATTTGCATATGGGTGGCAAGATTTTTCATGCCGTCATTTTTACCGACCGCATAGCAATACATGGCAAGATGTCGTGAGGCGGTGATTTTAGGATCCAGTTGACGCAATGAACCGGCCGCCGCATTGCGAGGATTGGCAAAGGTTTTTTCGCCGGCCGCTTCTGCTTTTTTATTTAAGGCTTCAAAGGCGGCTTTTGGCATAAAAATTTCACCGCGCACTTCCAGCAGGGCTGGATAATCATTGCCCATTAATTTCAGGGGTATGGATTTAATGGTGCGCACATTCTGGGTAACATCTTCGCCGGTTGTACCATCTCCCCTTGTGCCCGCCTGCACCAGTAAACCCTTTTTGTAAATCAGGCTAATGGCCAGGCCGTCCAGTTTTGGCTCGGCGGCAAATTCAATTTCATCGCTGGTATTTAAGCGGTGCTGAATACGCTGATTAAATTCGCGCAGCTCCTCGGCGCTAAATACATTATCCAGAGACAACATGGGCACTTCATGTTTGACCTGGGTAAAACCATCCAGGGGTTTATCCCCAACTCGCTGGGTGGGTGAATCGCTACTAATAAACTGGGGATATTTTTCTTCCAGGGATTGCAGTTCACGGTACAGGCGATCATAGGTGGCATCGGGCACCTGTGGGTCATCCAGCGTGTAATACTGGTAGCTGTATAAATTCAGCTGGTCTTTGAGTGACTGGATTTTTTGCTGGATATTGTTATCGGACATTTTATTACAGATATTGAACTCTTGATATTTTGACGCTAAGGCGCAAAGGGGGGGGGGCGTTAGTTTTTAGTCTTTAGTTGTGAGTCTTTAGTCAAAGCGCCAACTAAATATCTCAGGCTTTTATAAATCGTTTGGCTTTTTCACGCATGCTGCGGGTACTGACTTCATCCAGAATCTGCCGGTTCTGATCGCATAAGTGAGTGCCTAACATATTGGCCATGGCATGGGCGCAAATCAGCATATCATCCAGTGCCTTGACTGGATCATCACATAAACCCAGCTGAATAAAAAAGCTCACGCCGCGGGTTTCCATGGACTGCATGGTGTCCGGATCAAAATAGCCCGGCTCCAGCATATTGGCCATGCTGAAAATAATCTCGCCATTATCATCCTTACGATGGAAAATTTTCATCTCCCCGTATTCCAGATGATTGGCCAGAGCCGCCGATAAAATACTTTCCCCTTTTAATGGCTTTTGCTCCCGCACAATTAAAAACAGGGAGATCACATCATTTTCAGATGTTGCTGGTGCATCGGTTTGCGGGCTTGCTTCCTGTTCCTCTTCGGCAACATTATCGACTTGATCCGGTTCAGTTTGCGGCTCTATTTCAGTTTTTTCAGCTGGCTCTTCAGTGGCGGCCTGATTCTCTTCAACAACTTCGGGCGCTCCGGTTTCCATTATTGTTTCTGTTTTCGCTTCTGATACTGGGTCTTCATTAAACGCATCATCATCTACCTCAAGCGGCGTGGGCTCCACTTGTATATCATCCTGGCGGGCCACTACCCGTACCGGGCTAACACCATCCACCCAGCCATCTTTATCTTCAGCAGCAAATGAAGGCAGGTCATCAACAGGGGGCGTTGAGGTATAAAAACCATCCTGTTTTCGGGAACGACTCCAGAAGTACACGGCAACCACAATCACTATGCCAACACCTAGCAAAATCCAGCGTAAATCGTCCATTATTCTGCCGCCACCAGTTTTGCTGCTTCTTCGATATCCACCGACACCAGACGGGACACGCCCGCCTCGCGCATGGTCACACCGGACATATGCTCCGACAGTTCCATGGTGGTCTTATTGTGGGTAATAAAAATAAACTGCACCTGCTTGGACATTTCCTTCACCAGATCACAGAAGCGCCCCACATTGGCTTCATCCAGCGGTGCATCCACCTCGTCCAGCATACAGAAAGGTGCCGGGTTCAGCTCGAAGATGGCAAATACCAGCGCCACCGCGGTTAAGGCTTTTTCACCACCGGACATCAGGTGAATATTGCTGATGCGTTTACCCGGTGGCCGCGCCATGACCATTACCCCCGTATTGAGCAGATCATCGCCGGTCATTTCCAGATAGGCCTGGCCACCGCCAAACAGACGGGGGAACATATCCTGCAAACGGCTGTTCACATGCTCATAGGTATCCTTGAAGCGGGTACGGGTTTCCCTGTCGATTTTCGCAATCGCCTTTTCCAGGGTTTCCAGGGCTTCGATAACATCCCCGTGCTGGGAATCCAGATAGGTTTTGCGCTTTAACTGCTCCTGATACTCGTCAATGGCCGCCAGATTTATCGGCCCCAGACGGGAAATCTTCTGGGCGATTTCATCCACCTTGCGCTGCCATTCATGAATCTGTGCCGCCTCACCCAGTTCTTCCAGTAGTTCCTGCACATCAAAATCGGTTTCATCCAGCTGCTCCTGCACCGTATGGCCGCGCACCAGCACTTCCTGGGAATTGATGCGCGCCTGCTCCAGACTGGAACGAATCATCTGGGATTTCTGCTCAAACTCGCTGCGCTGCTGCTCTTTGGCACGGATGGCATTATCCACGCTTTCCACTGCCCGGCGCGCCTCGGTGAGCTGCTCTTCCACCTGCAGGCGTTGCTCCAGCAGGGATTCCAGCTCCTCCTGCATTTGCGTGCCCGGTGTTTCGCCCCGGCTGACCATCTCCTGTAGTTCACGGCGGCGCTGCTGCAACTGCTCCAGCTGGCGGCTCATACGCTCGATATTCTGTTCCAGATTACGTTTGGCGGTGCGGCTGGATTCAATACGAATGGCCAGCTCATGGGCCTGCTCCCGCTGGGTCTGCGCCTTGCTGCGATGTTCATGGAGCTGGTTCTGGATGGCCTCTTTCTGCTGACTCAGTTCTTCCCGCTCCCGGGACAGGCTATCCATCTGGTTCATGGCTTCATTGCGCTGCCGTCGGGCCTGTTCCATTTCTTCCTCTTCCCGGGCAATCTGGCTTTGCAGCTCGGCGGTTTCCAGTTGCAGATTTTTATTGCGGCTAAGCATCTGCTCCACCCGGGATTGCAGGGCGGTAATCTGCGCCTGCACCTGGGAAGCCTGATTGTGAGCCTGATTCAGTTCCGCCTGCCACTGCTCACGGGAACGCTCAAAATCCTGCAGGGCGCTACGACCTTCGGCAATGCGTTCTTCCAGGGCTTCCGCCTGCATATCGATATCTTCCAGCTGCTGTTCCAGCAGTTTGATTTCCTGTTCCCGGGCCAGTACGCCGCTTTTTTCATCCCTATCCCGGGCAACCCGCATCCAGTTTTTACCCAGCCAGATACCATCCCGGGTAATCACCGACTCGCCCTCGCCCAGCTGGCTGCGCATGGCCAGTGCCTGATTGATGTCATCCGCCACTTTCACCCCGTGAAGCAACTCACCCAGCGCCAGATCCGAGCGGATTTTTTCTGCCAGACTGCCGGCACTGGCCGGACTGGCGGGCGTCCCCTGCTCAAACACACTGAGGCTGGCTTTTAGTTCATTCAAGCTATTGCTGAGGCTGCCCATATCATCCACACAAACCGCTTCCAGATACTGGCCCAACACGGTTTCCGTGGCCTTTTCCCAGCCCGCTTCCACGCTTAGATGCTCGGCCAGACGGCTGTTATTGGCCAGCCCCTGATTATCCAGCCAGCCGGATATGGCTTTTTCGGTTTTGCCCAGAGCGGCCTGCTGCAAGGCCTGCAGGGATGCCAGACGGCCCCGCAAATCATGCTGCTGCTGGCGGATATTGTCCTGCTCACGGTTAAATTCATTTTGCTGCTCGCGGCTCTGGCGAATGGATTCCAGCACCTCGGCCACCTGCTCTTCCAGCTCGGCCTTGCGCATCTCGGCGGTTTCCGCCTGCTCCTGCAACTGCTCCAGCTGGATTTCCATATCATCGCCAGTGAGCTTGCGCTTTTCTTCTTCCAGTTTTTCCAGACGCTGTTGCTGCTGGGCAATATGCCGCTCCAGATGCTCCATGCGGGTGCGCTCGATCTGCGCCTGCTGGGTTGGCTCGGCCACCCGCTGATTATAATCTTCCCAGTTTTTCTGCCATTCCTGCATAGCCTGTTCCGCTTCCTGCAGGGCTTCATTGGCGGCCATCTGGGCTTCCCGCTGCATTTCCAGCTTTGGCTCGTTCTCTTCCAGAATCAGGCTGACTTCTTCCAGTTCCTGACGGTCTTTTTCCAGGGTTTCCTCCAGCTCCTGCAGGCTGGATTCCAGCTGTTGCAGATCCGCATACTGGCGCTGATAGGTTTCTTTCTGATGCTGGATGGACTGCTCAAGGCGGGAGATTTCCGAGCCTAACTGGTAGTAGCGCCCCTGCACCGCATTTAAGGATTCATTCAGCTCGGTGCGCTGCTCCCGCTGCTGTTCCAGTTCCGACTCAACCGAACGCTGCTCGGCAATCACCTGTTCCAGACGGGTTTGCTGTTCGGAAATGGCCTGTTCCCGCTTTTCCACTTCCGCATTCAGCTCGCGCCAGCGCAGGGCCAGATGCTCTGCCTTGATGCGGCGCTCTTCGATTTTATATTCTTTATAACGCTCGGCGGTGCGGGACTGGCGCTGCAAATGAGCCAGCTGCTTATCCACTTCTTCACGCAGATCATCCAGACGATCCAGATTCTCCCGGGTGTGGCGAATACGGTTTTCCGTTTCCCGGCGGCGCTCCTTGTACTTGGAGATACCGGCAGCTTCCTCTAAAAACACCCGCAGCTCTTCCGGCTTGGCTTCAATCAGGCGGGAAATCATGCCCTGCTCGATAATCGCATAGCTGCGCGGCCCCAGTCCGGTACCCAGAAACAGATCGGAAATATCCCGGCGGCGGCATTTGGTGCCATTTAAATAGTATGTGGATTTGCCATCACGGGTGGCGCTGCGCTTAACGGAAATCTCCGCATAATTGGCGTATGCCCCCTGCAGCTTGCCTTCTGAATTATCAAATACCAGCTCAACCGATGCCTGGCTCACCGGCTTGCGGGAAGAGGAGCCGCTGAAAATAACATCATCCATGGATGCGCCACGTAAGTTCTTGGCTGAAGACTCACCCATTACCCAGCGTACCGCATCGATGGTATTGGACTTACCACAGCCATTGGGGCCAACAATGCCACCCAGATTGCTGGGAAAATTGATAGTGGTGGGGTCAACAAAGGATTTAAAGCCAGCCAGCTTGATTTTGCTTAAACGCATTAAGTGTCCTGAATTATTATGTTCTTAAGAGGCCGGTCTATGGGGCAATCTGACAGGAAAATCCACAGCATTTACCCGCAAATGAACGGGGATAAACGCCAATAAAATCCCCAGGCTCTGCCCTTTTAATGATTTTATTGGCGGACACCATTGCTTTTGATTTTCAGTCATTTATGCCCTGCAAGGCTCTCTTTTTAATATGTTATTTTCGAAAGCCGCTAAGTATATCAATTTCAGGCTATAATGCCGCCCAATTTTATGTCGATTTGAACAGATTTTTTTAAGAGGCCCGCCCATGAGTACACAGCCCAGCAAAACACTGGAAACTTTTGATAATCCACATCCCCAGCGGGACTACACCATACGCATCCACACCCCTGAATTTACCTGTTTATGCCCGAAAACCGGCCAGCCGGATTTTGCCACGATCTATTTGCAATATATTGCCGATAAAAAATGCGTGGAGCTGAAATCCTACAAGCTGTATATGTGGTCATTCCGGGAGGAAGGCGCCTTTCACGAGGATGTGACCAATCAGATTTTAAACGATCTGGTAGCCGCCACCGACCCCCGCTTTATGCGCATTACCGCCGAGTTCAATGTGCGGGGCGGCGTTTATACCACCGTGGTTGCAGAGCACCGCAAGGAAGGCTGGGTTGCCCCTGAACCGGTTAATCTGCCCTGATCCTGTATGGATGATGTTTATATCGGCATTGATCTGGGCACCTCCGGCTGCCGCTTATGCGCTATCAATCCGCAACAGCAGATACTGGCCCTTTATGAGCGCCCCTTTCCTCGGCCCCTGAATCAAAATGGCCGTATTGAACAGGATTCCCATATCTGGTGGCAGGGGGTCAAACAACTACTGCAACAGTTGGTAGAAGAGATTCCGGGACGGTCAATCAAAGCCATTTCCATTAACGGCACCTCCGGCACTCTGCTGGCCTGTGATAATAAAGGCCAGCCACTGGCGCCGGCGCTGATGTATAACGATAGCAGCAGCACCGCCGAAGCCGGGCAGCTCAGTCATATTGCCCCGGCAGACTCACCCGTACAAAGCCCGAATTCCGGGCTGGCTAAAATCATGCAGCTGCACAGGCGTTTTCCAGATGCTGCTCACTTTCTTCATCAGGCCGACTGGATTGCCGCCCAGCTGACAGGCCGTTTTGATATTACAGATGAAAACAATGCTTTGAAGTCCGGTTATGATGCAATCCACCGCTGCTGGCCACAATGGATGGATCAATTGCCTGTTCCAGCCCATGCTCTGCCCAGAGTCATTCCCGCCGGTCAGCTTATGGGGAAAATCAGCCCGCAGGCGGCAAAGTCGTTTTGCCTGCCGGACAGCATCAATATTATTGCCGGCACCACTGACAGCCTGGCCGCATTTATTGCCACCGGCGCCAGCCAGCCCGGTGATGGGGTCACCTCTTTAGGCAGCACACTGGTATTGAAAATGATTAGCCAGCGCCCCATTTACAATGCCGGGATGGGAATATACAGCCACCGGCTGGGGGAGCACTGGCTGGCAGGCGGCGCATCCAATAGTGGCGGCGCGGTGTTAAAAAAATATTTTAATGATAAACAGATCAGCCTGTTAAGCGAACAACTGGATACAGAGCAGCTTACAGGTCTGGCGTATTATCCCCTGCTGCGTAAAGGCGAACGCTTTCCGGAAAACAATCCCCACAAACAGCCTGAATTAACACCCAGACCCGAAGATGACAGGCTGTTTTTTCAGGGCATACTGGAAGGCATTAGCCGGATAGAAAAAGCCGGCTACGAAAAACTGCAACAACTGGGCGCTCCCTACCCCAAAAAAATTATCACTTGCGGAGGTGGCAGTCAAAACACAAACTGGCTGAAAATTCGCCAGACAATACTGGGCACAGAGGTCGTGCAGGCAGAACATGCGGATGCCTGTTATGGTAGTGCGCTGCTGGCTTTGAAAGGAAGTTTTTAGTTGTGAGTCCTTAGTCGTGATTCAAAAGCAAAAGCCGAAGACTTTTAGACCCCTGTATTATTCCCGCCTGCGCGGGAATGACTGCTGGTTTAAAAAGATTTAACCACAGAGGTCACAGAGGCTCACAGAGGTTTTAATTGTAACAATACAAAACCAACACTTTTCTCTGAGTACCTCTGTGCTCTCTGTGGTAAATTGCTTTTAAAACAGTTATGTAAATGAGTTATCTGGATTCCCGCCTACGTGGGATGACGGTTAGTTTAAAAAAGATTTAACCACAGAGGACACGGAGGCTCACAGAGGGGTTTATTGTGACAATACAGGACTAAGGCTTTTCTCTGTGTCCCCTGTGACCTCTGTGGTGAATCGCTTTTAAAACGCTTATGTAAATGAGTTATCTGGATTCCCGCCTGCGCGGGAACGACAGAAAACAGGATAGTTGCCTGACTGCACTTACAACTTACAACTAAAGACTAAAAACGAGACCCAAAAAAAATGCTAAAAAACTTCATCCAGGGCTTTGCTACCATCCTGCAAGCCATACCACTCATACAAAAGCCGGGCATTCGACGTTTTATTGTTATTCCCCTGAGCATTAATATTACCCTGTTCACAGGCGCCATCTACTTACTGTTCAGCCAGTTCGGTATCTGGCTGGATTATTTAATGCCCGATTTCCCCGACTGGTTAAGCTGGCTGGAAACCCTGTTAAACTGGATACTCTGGCCGCTGTTTTCCGTAATGATTTTTTTCCTGGTGTTTTATACTTTCAGTTTTTTAATGAATATCATCGCATCACCTTTTAACAGCCTGCTGGCAGAAAAAGTCGAACGCCATCTGGCCGGGCAATCCATTGCCAATGATTCACTTATGCCCACATTTAAAGCCATAGGCAAAGCCCTGGCCTCTGAAACACACAAGCTGATTTATCTGATTAAATGGTCGCTGGTTTTACTGATTATTAGCTTGATTCCAGCAATTAATCTGGCAGCGCCCTTTTTATGGTTTGTATTCGGCGCCTGGATGCTGGCCTTAAACTATATGGATTACCCCATGGGCAACCATCAACTATTTTTTAAAGAGATTAAGCAGCAGGCCAAAGCCAATAAGCCTGCGGTAATGGGGCTGGGTTCCGGTATTTTTTTATTAACCAGTATTCCCTTAATTAACTTTATTGCCATGCCTGTAGCGGTTACCGCTGCCAGCATTTTATTTGTGAAGCAGCAGGAGGCAGACAGTGTCGCCTGATGAATTAAATGACAAACTGGTTGATCTGGAAATCCGCCTGACCCATCAGGAAGATCATATTGACCAGCTGAACAACACCATCTATCAACAGCAAAAAACCATTGAGCAGATGGAGCAGCAAATGGAGGTGGTAATTAAACGTTTAAAAACCCTGCTGGAAGCAGAAGGCAATATCCTCTCGCCTGATGAAGACTCACCCCCGCCCCACTATTGATTACATACCATTACCGAATTTTTCTGTTTGGGTAACACCACTGTCCCGAACCGTTTTCAGAGCTTTGGCATAAGCTGCCAGAATATTAAGCGACCATTCTGTGCGCTCCCTGAAATAGGCGTCCGCATCCGGGTTATTATCCGCCGGACTGTCATTTAACACAGACTCAACATGGCGAATAATCAGCTGTTCAGGAATATAGCAAAGGCGGCTGTTTTTATAACTGCTCATACGCAGCTCGGCAACCGGATAGGCGCCACCATCCGCAGATGACACAGCTACAATCAGCGCCGGCTTGTGGCCCAGTTCCATTTTGCCAAACAGCAGAAAAAAGTTTTTGAGTCCGGCCGGCACCTGACCATGATATTCCGGCGCAATAATAATAAAGGCATCACTGGAAGCTAGCTCTTCCTTAATGGGGTCGAGCCGTTGTTGCCAGTCTTCTGCACCATCCCATACAGATTCATCCCAAAGGGGCAGCGGATTACCGGCCAGGCTGAACACCCAGCTTTCATCACAAATGGATTTTTCTTTTAGCAGTTTCTCAATAAAGCCTGCCACTTTCATGCTCTGGGAATTGTGACGGTGACTGCCACTGATAATACTGATTTTCATTTTAAACCTCATGTTTTTAGGCATCATAAAGCCAAAGAATAAAAAATATAGCGTATATTTTATATGGAAATTATGAACCCGGTTGCAGTGAATCAATAATCGGACAACAGCTTTTATCTTTATTATTTTCACACTGGCGAAGCAGTTTATTTAAGGCCTGTTGCAGGCTTTGCAAATCGGCTATTTTCTGCTGCACCGATAACAGTTTATTTTCTGCCAGCTCCTGAACCTGACCACAGGGCATATCATTGAGTTTTAACAGGCTGCCAATTTCACTCAGTGTAAAGCCCAGTGCCTGTGAGTGTTTTATAAAATAAATTCGTCGCAAAGTCTCATCCGGGTAATGCCGATAACCACTGAGGGGTTTTGCTGGCTGTTCTATTAAACCCTTGCGCTCGTAAAAACGGATGGTTTCAATATTAACGCCAGCCTGTTTTGCCAGCTTTCCGATTGTTCTGGGCATGGAACCTCACCAAAATAAATATCAGGATCCCTCTGAATTATTCACAGGAACCCTGGCAATTGACCTTTGTCATACAACAAGTTTTAAATTAATTTAAAATAAGCTCTCACACTAGAGCCAAGCCTGACAGAGATATGCAAATCATACAACCTGACGCCCCGAAGCAGAAAAAATCTTTTCTGGATATATTCACCGCCGCCCCTCATCGAATGATGTTTTTTGCCGGTGCCATACAGTTATTATTGCCTGTTTTTTTCTGGTCGATAGAGCTTATTGGCCTGCATAGCGATTTATGGCGACCGCTGGACATCAGCTTTCCATCCAGCTGGCTACATGGATTCATTATGCTTTATGGGGTCTTTATCTTTTTTATGTTCGGTTTTTTAATGACCACCTTTCCCCGCTGGATGAATGGCCCTCTGGTGGAAAAAAGCGCCTATATCAGCACCTTTATCTGGTGCAGCGTTGGCATAAGCCTGTTCCAGTACGGAATTTTCTATAGTGTTTTTCTGGCGGTTTCCGGACTTGGCATCTTTCTATTTGGCTGGGCGCTGGGTATTTTCAGCCTGTTCAAGGTTTATCGTGCCGCTGCCAGCCCGGATAAGCAATATGAGACCCTGCTGTTATTTATGCTGCTGGCCGGCTGGCTCGGGGCCGCTAACTTTTTAATCTGGCTGCTAACAGATGACTGGTTCTTTATTCAGATTTCAATCAATACAGGTTTATGGTTATTCCTGATTCCGGTTCTGTTTACAGTTGCCCACCGGATGCTGCCCTTTTTCAGCAGCAATGTTATTGGCCATTACCAGATATATCAGCCTCGCTGGATGCCGGTGAGCATCTTAATACTGGGCATTATCCATATGCAGCTCAGCCTGAATAACCTGTATCAATGGACTTTTATCAGCGACATTCCCATGGCCCTGATCGGTTTTTATCTAAGCTATAAATGGCGTTTAAAAGACAGCCTGATAAATGGCCTGCTGGCAGTACTGCATTTATCTTTTATATGGTTTGCTATCGGCA
>JALTRC010000066.1 GCA_026998145.1 Gammaproteobacteria bacterium | reverse complement strand
AAGATGATCGCATTACCTCTTATATTCTGGAATCTGAAAACTTTGAGTCGATTCATAATCATTCCGCTTATGCACTGATTGAACACGATAAAAGCAAATAAAAAACTAAGAAAGCTCTAATCAATTAGACTGCCAGCAATGGACTGGCAGTCAATAATAAAAAGCCTTATTCAAACTCTGCTTTTTCCGCTTCCAGAACGGCCAGGCTAATATGCTTGCCCACCTCATGATCAAAACCCGGCCAGTCTTTATAAGCTGACAAGCTGGGCAGAATTTTAGGTTTCATTTCAAAGTCAGACAGTCCTTCGTCGTAATATTTCTTAACTTCCGTATACAGAATATTCAGATAATCCCGCTGCGCTTTAACAATACTCACATCGCCGGTCGGGCCGTGACCGGGAACATAATTTTTTAGATTCATGCTAATGGCTTTATCGCAGGCTTTAATATTATCCCGAAAGCTGCCGTCATCCAGCCGTACAATGCGTTTATATGCCACATTGTCACCGGTGAACATTAATGAATCATTCAGCAATACAATCATAATATCGGAATCACTGTGGGCAACCCCCACGCTGACAATATTAAATTTAAGATTATCAATCTGAATACTGTCCCCATCCGAGAGCAGTTTATTGGGCAGGGCAATTTTTGTGTTTTTCGTTGCCCCTTTGGTCAGCTTCTTCAGCAGTGCCTGCCAGCTTTGTGCTTCACCGGCCTGAGCTTTTTTCAACATACGAGGGTCTGCAATAATCACCACATTGGGATAGGCACGCTTGATAATTTCATTCCCCAGCCAGTGATCACCGTGAATATGGGTATTAAAAATATGGCTCACTGGCTTGTCGGTTACCTGCTTAATGGCATCCAGTACCATTTGCCCGGTTTCATCACTGGAGCCAGGATCCACCACCACAACCGAATGCTCACCAATAATAAAGGCGGGGTTATTCATAAAGCCGCGATTTTTTTCATTGGGAGTTTCGGTTGGCCCGTGAATCACATAAACATGTTCAGAGACCTTTTGCGGGTTATAAAGGGGTAATAGGTTTTGCCCTGTGGCTGAAAAAGAAAAAATGCTTAAACACAATAAAAGCAGCGATTTCATGGTTTTCTCCTGTTGCGTTATTTAGATCGGTAGTTTCCATGAAAAATATTTTCATTAGCACGGCCAGATAAACTGGCCACCGTTTTTATTTTAATAATGCCACCAGACTATTGGTAAAGCTTTCCGCCAGGCCACTTTTAATTGGTGAACCATCTTTGAGTGACAGGCTTAGCTGACTACTCTCTTTCATTGGCTTTAACTGTAAACGAATATCAACCGCTTTCGCCTCGTCTTCGCTGGAAGAAAACAGATTCATAATCCAGCTGGATTCTGCCAGCTCATCTTTTTCTTCAACCTTAAGATTATCGGCAATTTTGCCCACTCTCACTTCTATCAGCCCTTTCGCCTTATTCTGTGACAGCAGCTCAACACCCAGACGATCCAGAGCATGTTGCAGGCGACGCCAGACAAAATCCTGATGCCCCATTATTTCATACTGATTATTTTCAGCCATCTTGCGGATGCGTGATTGATACGGCTTATAATCATCAAACAACTGATCCACATGCGCCTTGCTCAGGCCGGCAAATAATTCCAGCCGCTTGAGAATTTCATGTTCCAGCACAGGGTCGGATGGTCGCACCTGCCAGCTGGTGCCATCTTCCTCCAGATGTAATTCCAGCCCCCGGTGACTCACATAAACCCGACTGCTGTTATTATTGATGCGCTCTATGCGCATACGAAATTTATCCAGCTCATCGCTTGAAAAAGAATTCAGCCACTGGGTCACCACATTGCCTTTTTTCTCCGGGCTATATTCTTTAATCCATTCGGTTTCCATAAAACCTAATAGGGGTTCTTCCCGTGACAGTTTAATCCCTTCATTGGCCCAGAAGTCTGTGAGCAATGGCCAGAGTTTATCGGCGCTCTGATCGATTTTTAGCCAGTAAAGCCCGCATTCCGATTCCAGTTTTATCCCTTTAAATAATGGCGACACATGCCCTTCGGCAATGTTTTGTGAATTCAGTTTTTTTAATGCCTCCGCTGAAGGCTGTGGAATTTTTAAGGCCTGTGAAGTATCAGGCTGACTTAATTTGGGAGGAATTTCCAACGCCGGCACCGAGCTGCTGTCCAGATACTCCGGGCGGGTTTCACCATCACTGCTACAGGCGATAACTGTGAACGAGATCAGTACAATATAAACCAAACGAAACATATTCATTTAAAGTGCCCCTGCCTGTTGCATCGCAGTGCGCAGCACATCGTGATACGACTCGGATAAAATCGTCAGCGGCAAACGAATGCCTGAAGGGATTTTACCCATTTCCATCAACGCCCATTTAACCGGGATGGGGTTGGATTCAACAAACAGCTTAGTGTGCAGCCCCAGCAATGGCTGGTTCAAACTTTCAGCCTGTTCACGATCACCACTTAATGCCGCCGCGCACATTTTTGCCATCGCCTCTGGCACAATATTATTGGTCACCGAAATCACACCATTGCCACCACGCAACATAAACTCGCAACCGGTTTCATCATCACCACTGTAAATATCAAAATTATCACCACACAGGCGGCGAATTTCATCCAGCCGTTGCAGCTCTCCGGTGGCTTCTTTAATACCGATAATATTGGAAATTTCAGCCAGACGCGCCACTGTTTCAGGCAGCATATCGCAGGCTGTGCGACCCGGCACATTGTAAAGAATTTGCGGGATCGCCACCGCCTCGGCAACGGCTTTATGGTGCAGGTACAGGCCTTCCTGGGTAGGCTTGTTATAGTAAGGGGTTACCAGCAGGCAGGCATCGGCACCGGCATTCATGGCACAGCGTGTCAGGGTAATGGCTTCGGTGGTGGAGTTTGCTCCGGTACCGGCGATAACCGGAATGCGACCGGCCACCATTTCAACCGTGCGGCGAATCACTTCGCAATGTTCATGCTCATCCAGGGTTGCGGATTCACCTGTGGTACCCATTGAAATAATCGCCGAAGTGCCGCTTTCCACATGCCAGTCGAGCAGACTGGAAAGGCTGTCAAAATCAACAGAACCGTCAGGGTGCATGGGCGTGACCAGAGCCACCATACTGCCATGAAACATGTCTAAAATCTCCCAGAATCAAGCCGGACATGGTACTTGCCAACACCATTAAAAACAAGGGCGCCTCTGATTAATTAGCGGCCGGTAAAATCGCCTTTGAAGATTCACAAATCCCCGGCGGATAGGGTACACTCGCCGCTAATCATCATAATTAAAGATAATGTATATGAGTGAGCTACTGGTTATTACCGCAATTGGCGAAGACCGCCCCGGCATAGTGGATGATCTAACCCGGATTCTTCTGCAACATGAGCTCAATATTGCCGACAGCCGCATGAGTGTACTGGGCGGCGAGTTTGCCCTGATTCTACTGGTATCCGGCAAGCTGGATGCCCTGCAGGCCATTCAACAGCAATCTGCACAGCTGGAACAGTCATTAAACCTGAAACTGCTATTCAAGCTCACTCGGGGTAAAACCGATAATGGCCAGTCACACAGCTACCAGCTGAGCGTTGAAGGCATGGATAATCCGGGCATTGTGCATCGGCTGTCACATTTTCTATCGGAGCGACAGATTAATATCGAAGATCTGCAAACCTCCAGCTACCCGGCTGCCCACACAGGCACCCCCATGTTTGCCGTAAAAATGACCGTGGAAATTCCCGCCAGTGTTGCCAATGAACAATTACGGGAAGATTTTATGGAACTGTGTGATGAACAGAATCTTGACGCTGTATTTGAGGAAGTAAAATAAGACCTTCCGCCTTTGCGCGGAAAGCACAAGACCCACCCAACAACAGGATCTCCCCCATGAGCAAAGTTGAACTGAATAAAAAAGTACCCAATTTCACTGCCGCCGCCACTGGTGACAAGGACATCAGCCTGAGTGATTTTAAAGGCCGCAATCTGGTGATTTATTTTTACCCCAAGGACAACACCCCCGGCTGCACCCAGGAAGGCCAGGATTTTCGGGATAACTATGCAAAATTCAAACGGGCCAAAACCGATATTCTGGGTGTATCGCGGGACTCCGTGCGAGTGCATGAAGGCTTTAAGGCCAAACATGAGTTTCCCTTTGATCTGCTGTCAGATCCGGATGAAAAACTCTGCAAACTGTTTGATGTAATTAAACTGAAAAAAAACTATGGCAAGGAATACATGGGCATAGAACGCAGCACTTTTTTAATTGATAGCACAGGCAAGCTGGTGGCCGAATGGCGCAAGGTAAAAGTGAAAGGCCATGTGGAGGAAGTGCTGGCCGAGGCGAAAAAGCACAAGCCCGAGTAATCTGTTAATAAAACCAGAACCGCATCGAGATAAAGTGTTATCCGATGCGGATTATTTTACAGGCAGCTACTACTTTTCTGTTTCATGCTTGCGGGTTAATAAAATCACCGCCAGCACAATCAAGCCAGCCTGCAATAACAAGCCCTGCATATTAGGATACACACCCAGTAAATCGATGCGCGGAAAATTCACCGGATTCACCGGAATAAAACCAGCTTCCTGTAATGCGGCAACGCCTTTACCAGCAAAAATAACCGCCAGTGCCAGCATTAAAAAGCCGGCGGCCGAGAAGAACTGTCGCAATGGCAATTTAACGCTGTAACGCATAATCAACCAGGCCAGTATGGCCAGCACAGCAACAGCACTCGCAAAGCCGCTCATCACCATACTTTTGCCCACCGTATCGGTTTGTACCCACAGCGCCTGATAAAACAGAATGCTTTCAAAAACTTCCCGGTAAACGGCTATAAATGACAGGCCAGCCAGCCCCCACAGCCCACCTTCATTTAGCACCTTGCTGATACTGGTTTCAATAAAGTTTTTCCATTTATCCAGATGGGATTTATTCTGTAACCAGTAGCCCACATAAAACAGCACCAGGGTAGAAATAAGCGCCGCCGAACCTTCGGTAACTTCGCGGGATACCCCGCTAATATCAATCAGCGTGACTGACAACAACCAGGTTGCAAAACCGGCAACCAGAGCACCAATCCAGCCCATATGGATATATATCAGGCCATCACGACGATTGGTTTTTACCAGAAAAGCCGCCAGCGCCACCACAACCAGCAGGGCTTCCAGACCTTCCCGTAATACAATAAAGGCAGAGGCGGCAAAAGCCGAGCCGCCGGTCATGGTGCGGCTGGCCAGGGTCTGTTTAACCTGATGCAGCAATGCCTGAATGCGGCTTATTTCTGCGGCAACTTCATCTACCGGTTTATCCGAACGCATTTCCTGGCGCAGGCCGGTCATGGCATTTTCAACTTTTAAACGTAGCTCAGGGTCAATCGCATTCAGGCCTTTTTCAACCAGCTCATAACCTTCGAGATAAGCCTCAACTGCATACTCATAAGCCTGCTGTTTATTATTATTTTTATAGGCAAGCAAGCTGTCATCCAGTCGCTTAATGGAAAAATCCAGTGGTGACTTCTGGGCAAACAGGGCCTGGGGATACTGACGAAAATAACTCATCAATGCCGCGCCCTGCTCACCTTCCTGCATGGCTGCCTCACCGGGGGTTGTCACGGTAAATTTTGCCAGATTAGATAAGGGCGAGTGTATGGCCTGATTACTTCTTAATGCTTCACCTGCCTGAACCTGCTCAGGATCAACCGCCATACGGCCCACATAAAATGCCAGTGACCAGCGATCATGATCGGATAATTCCGTGAAGCCGCGCATGGCAGTACCACCCACCCCCTGAGTAATGGT
>JALTRC010000065.1 GCA_026998145.1 Gammaproteobacteria bacterium | reverse complement strand
AGTCGGGTGGTATTGCCGGGGGAATATCCAAAGCCCTGATTACGACCCAGCTGGGACTGGCAGTGGCGATCCCCGGCATGGTGGTGAGTGGTATTTTAAATAAACGACAGACCAATATCGAAATGGACCTTGACCAGATAAAAGATATTTATTCCAGTCAGGTCGAAACTGAGCAGGTGAAATAATGCGATACAGAAACAGAGAAAGTGAATCCATGGAAATTGATATGTCACCGCTGATTGACATGGTTTTTATTCTGCTGATTTTCTTTATGGTCAGCGCCAGTTTTGTAAAAGATATGGATCTGGATATTAATCGCCCCAGGGCTAGTAGTAGCACCCCATCATCCAGTAAGGCCATTCGTGTTTTTATTGATAATGCAGGCAATACCTATCTGGATGGTCAGCCAGTGCGCAGCTGGGTGATCCAGTCTCGCTTACGTGATTTGCTTTCCCGTAATAGCAGTTCAACGGTTCTGGTGGTGACGGATGAACAGGTACCGGCCAGTCGTTTAATTGAGGTGGTTGACCAGTGCCGTCTGGCAGGTGCAGGAGATGTGGGTGTTGTTACCGAGAAGGAGGGCGGTTAATGCATGAGATTATGATGCATTCATCCGTTATTCATCCGGGTAAAGCTCGCCTGATGGCTTTTATCTGGATGTTATCCGGTATTGCTTTGTTAATAGTGATGCTGGCCAGTATCAATAAGGCAGTTGAGAATAATGATAAAACACCGCACAAGGCCAGCACACACTTTGAGGTAAAACCACAACCCCAGAAAACGAAGCCGGTGAAACAACATAAAAAACCGAAAAGCAAACCGCAGAAAATTGCACCGCCCAATGTATCTGCCGATTTGCTTAATATGGAGCTTTCCGGTATCGATCTAGGTTTATCCGCTTTTGCCGCGGATGATATTGGTGAAGTTGATAATAAGCTGCTGGGTGATACGAAAAATATCATTATGAGTGGTGATATGGTTGACCAGAAAGCTGAGGCTAAATATACCGTTGCAGTTAATTATCCGGCCAGGGCAAGGGCAAAAGAACTGGAAGGTTTTGTTACCCTGAGTCTGCTGATTTCTGAAACCGGTAAGGTATTAAAAACCAAGGTGATTGAATCCGATCCGGCCGGTGTGTTTGATTCCAGTGCTATTAACTCGGTAAAAAAATGGATATTTTCACCGGCAAAATATAAAGGCGAGCCAGTCAAAACCTGGGCGAACCAGACTATCCGCTTTACATTGGATTAACCGTTTATGATGTTATCTGTACGAATTCTGTGCCTTTTACTGGCTTTTTTATCCACGACAGTGCAGGCCAGTGAAAATAATAAAATTGACTACCTGTCTCTGGCGGCATTAATGATACGTGATGGAGCTGTTGAAAAAGCTGCTGAATCCCTGGATAAAGTGAATATAAAAGATGAGAAAACAGATCTGCTCAGATTTTATACGCTGAAGGGACTGCTGGGTTTGCAGCAGCAGGATTTTATTAATGCCCGAAATGATTTTCTGCAATATTTACAACTGGCTAAAGCAAAAGATAAACCAGTTGAAAATATTATGTATGTATACCTTGCACAGGCATATTATGGTAATCATGAATATGAAAAGACCCTGCAAAATATTGCTAAATCAGCAGATGCCGGAGAAGCCATTCCACGAATATGGCATTTGAAGTCCACCACATTGTGGAAGCTTGGGCGCAAAAAAGACAGTTGGAAAGTTCTGCAGGAAGCGGAAAAAAAATTCCCGGAAGA
>JALTRC010000064.1 GCA_026998145.1 Gammaproteobacteria bacterium | reverse complement strand
GATGTGGATGTGGTACTGTTTCTGGTGGAGGCCATGAAGTGGACCGACGAAGACCAGATGGTATTAAACAAACTGCAACATGCAGAAGTGCCGGTGATTCTGGTGGTGAACAAGGTGGATAAGTTACAGGATAAAAAAGTTCTGTTGCCTTATTTGCAGGAGCTGAATGACAAGTTTGAATTTGCCAATGTGTTTCCCATCTCGGCCCTGCGTGGAAAATTGCAGGACCTTGAAGATGTGATTCAGGGCTATCTGCCTGATAACCCCCCATTGTTTGATGAAGACCAGTACACGGATCGCAGCGTTAAATTTTTATCGGCAGAAATTATTCGGGAAAAGCTGGTGCGTGAGCTGGGGCATGAACTGCCTTATCAAACCACAGTGGCCATCGAGCGCTTTAATGAAAAGCCCAATATTACCGAAATTCATGCGGTCATTATGGTGGAAACCAAAGGCCAGAAGGCCATTATTATTGGCAGCAAGGGTATGCGTTTAAAAAGTATTGGCACCAAGGCCCGCAAGGATATGGAAAAGATGCTGGATAAAAAAGTTTTTTTGCAGCTCTGGGTTAAGGTGAAAGCCGGCTGGTCAGATAGTGAATCCGCCCTGCGCAGTCTGGGTTACGATAACGAATAAACGGTTATGCGTGTTCAGGATCAAGCCGCCTTTATTCTTCACTACTTTCCCTACCGAGACACCAGTCAGATTATCGAACTTTTTACCCGTGATTATGGCCGTATAGCGGCTGTGAGTCGCGGTAGCCGCAGTGCCAAATCAAAACTCAAAGGCGTATTGCAGCCTTTTCGTTATATACAGGTTTCATGGAGTGGGAAGGGGGAGCTGGTCAGTTTAAATCGGGCTGAAGAATCCGATGTTATGATGCCCCTGTTAACAGGCAATGCCTTGCCCTGCGGTTTTTATATTAATGAAATCCTCATGCGTCTGTTACATAAGCATGATGTGCATGAAGATATTTTTAATGAATATCAGCAGCTACTGGTATCACTGGCCGATCAACAAAATCTGGAAATAAAATTACGGTTGTTTGAAAAATATCTGTTGCAGCAACTGGGCTTTGAACTGAACCTGAGTCATGAAGCTGGCAGTCAGCAGGCGTTGGATGCCCACCGGCAATATTTTTATTATATCGAGCACGGGCCGGTGCTGGCAGAACAACATACTCACTCGGAGCATCTGGTGATTTCCGGAAAAAGCCTGCTGGATTTTCAGCAGGGTGATTTAAGTGATGAAAAAGTTCGCCGGGAAATTAAATCTTTGATGCGTATGGTGGTGGCTTATTATCTGGGCAATAAGCCGTTGAAGAGTCGTGAGTTGTTTCGGTAGGTTTGAATTTTTTCCGCAAATAAACGGGAATAAACGCAAATATTTTTGATATGGGATGAATGACTTAGCAGCTTGCCGGGAATCCAGGCAAAATTCAGGTCGGGTTGAACAGCTTAACCCGACATTCTGAATTTTAATCTTTTGCCCGATGAAAACCCCGATCGGATAATTCAATAAAGTCTGCATAAATTCCACCCAGGTCATTTTCCATATCGCGTAAGGCTTGCAGGGTTTCTTCCAGAGGCAGGCTGGTTTTATTAATCAGGCTGTAAATATTTTTCAGCACTCGAATATCACCGGCTTTATAGCCATTACGTTTTAAACCCACCACATTTAATCCCCGCAGTCGCGCCGGGTTGCCATCGGTAATCATCATGGGTAATACATTCTGGGTGACCTTGGTATTGCCGCCGATCATG
>JALTRC010000063.1 GCA_026998145.1 Gammaproteobacteria bacterium | reverse complement strand
TAAAGTATTGCTTCAATCCAAAATTTGTGAGCCCATTAGCATTGCATGAGATATTTTCAAATTCTTCACCGTCTAAGTCATCCTCAGTAATATTCTCAAGTTCTTCGTTCCCAATTAATCTTCCAAATAAGTTGAGTTCTTCAGCTGATAGTGCTCCATTAAGTTGAAGATCCATTCTTCTGAAGACATCGTCCACTGTTGTTCTCAATACTGGATGAAGTCTGTCTCTATCATCTGAATTTTTGAATTCAATTGGATCTTTTGGATCAACATTTGGTTTACTCATTGCTGCACCACTTGACCTGGGAATTACAATGTAATGACCAGGTCCTAAGGTGATGTAGGTCTCATTATCCCTTGCATCCTTTGACCCAGAGTCATGGGCAATACTCATTGTTCCATTTGTATGTCTTCTTAGCACCAACAGTTGCATATCTACATATCTTCTTCTATCTGACCCAAGAATTCTCTCGTCTTCTTGATGAATGCCCAATTCTAAGCTAGTTTCTTCTTCAAGTCTGAAGGAATAGTAGAATTTAGAGAGCACAAAGTCTTCGTCAGTGTCTTCAGCTTCAAAGAGTCTTGTGAAAATTCCTCTCAGTCTAACTTCATTCCAATTTTCTACTTTACAAATTGTAATAGAGCAGAAATTCTTGAAGAAATCTTCATAGGAAATCCAAAATGTGCCATCTTTAGCATCAAAATTAGCTTCAAAAGCCTCAATCATCTCCTCAGTCCACTCTTCAGAGTTGTCAGACCAGGCACCTCCCCATTCAAACTCTCCCCAAGGATTCCTAACATTCAAAAGCCTAATTCCTTCTTTTTCTTTAGCAGCAATAACTGAATAAGCATGTCCTGGTACAATACCATGACTATCGTCAGGACCACCACCTTCAGTAAATTTATCGACTCCAGGAGTTCCAGCACACATAATCCATCCTCGAGAGTCAGCAAATTCAAGTTTAGTCCAAAGTTCTTCAGCATAATCTGAAATAGCGTCAATATCATACCTATCTTTGGGGAATCTATTGTCTCTAGTAGGGCATCCAGTGAGATCAGCCATACCATGGGATACAAATCCTGCCCTCAGCTGGCAGTAATTTCCATGGATCTTTGCATATGCTTTCTCTAAAAGAAGCACCCAAAGCTCGTCTCCGGAGGCTCTGCAGAACATTGGGCCACCACTGTAGTAGCAAGGAATATAGTCATCAACAGTGACCTTGACCCATTCTCCATTCTTGCATATCCTGAGTTGGTACAAACCTTGCTCATTATACTCCTTCGTAATAAACAATCTTTTGATCAAAGCTGGATTCTCTGCAACTGAAGCAATAGATGCTAGGAACCAGCAATTTCCAAGGGCTCCCTGATTGATGTCGTTTGGATCGATTCCATCACAGAAAAGTTGTGGATTTTTCATGAACTCGCTTGGTCTTTTCCAAATTGGTTTTTGTTGCAGTGGATATTCAGGGTCTGTTTCCTTATCATAAATACTCGTGTCTGTAGGCGGGAATGAGGGATCCAAGAAATGATCGAGACCAAATTCATCTAGCTTCTCAATAATTTCATCATGTTCCATTACATCAAAGGGAATCTTTTGCAAGAATTCACTCATTTCGTCAATCTTTTGCTCCAACTCAGTCTTCTTCTCTCCAATAGCTTCGTCTTGCTCTTCAGCTGAAGCTGGAACTTCCTTCATAGTAATTCCTGCAGCGAATCTAAATGGAATATTCCTTCTTACAATGAATAATGTTTGAGTCTCCATTGG
>JALTRC010000062.1 GCA_026998145.1 Gammaproteobacteria bacterium | reverse complement strand
CGGCCGTTGTATTAATTGCCATTCTTACCGCCATTATCTGGGGCCTCTGGGGGCCTGAACCCCGTATGGCCTATGCCATTGTTAATGCGGTTGCCGTACTCATTATTGCCTGCCCCTGCGCACTGGGGCTGGCGACACCCATCTCCATTATGGTGGGAACCGGACGCGGCGCACTAGAAGGCGTGTTGATTAAAAATGCGGAAGCCCTGGAGATTATGGAAAAAGTCGATACGCTGGTGGTAGATAAAACCGGAACCTTAACGGTTGGCAAACCAACACTGGTTGATGTCACAGCGGTGGGTAATTTTGATAAAGACAGTGTACTAAAACTGGCTGCCAGCCTTGAAAAAGGCAGCGAGCACCCACTGGCAGAAGCCATTGTTCGGGGAGCAGAAGAACGTGGTGCGAAACTGACATCCACCGAGAATTTCCAGTCTATAACAGGCCAGGGGGTCACGGGTAATGTAGATGGCCATAAAGTTGCACTGGGTAATCTTAAGCTACTGGAAACGCTGAATATTGATAGTGGTCATTTACCCGAACAGGCCGATCAACTCCGCAGTGATGGACAGATTGTCATGTTTATTGCCATTGATAATAAACCCGCCGGCCTGATTGGTGTTGCTGACCCCATTAAGGAAACTTCACGAGACGCAATCAAGGCATTGCATGAAGAAGGTATAAGCGTGGTTATGCTCACTGGTGACAGCCGCAAAACGGCTGAAGTTGTTGCAGAAAAGCTGGGCATTGATGATATACAGGCTGAGGTTTTACCCGACCAGAAAGCAACTGTTGTAAAACAATTACAGGCGCAGGGAAAAATCGTTGCCATGGCTGGCGATGGTATTAACGATGCACCTGCTTTAGCTCAGGCCCATGTGGGCATAGCCATGGGTACTGGCACAGATGTGGCCATGGAAAGTGCCGGTGTGACGCTGGTTAAAGGTGACTTAAAAGGCATTGTTCGAGCACGCCGACTCAGCCGCGCCACCATGAAAAATATTCGCCAGAACCTGTTCTTTGCGTTTATTTATAACTCCGCAGGCGTGCCCATTGCAGCGGGTATTCTATACCCGGTATTTGGCATATTACTGTCACCTATTATTGCCGCAACAGCCATGAGTTTCAGCTCAGTATCGGTTATCACAAATGCACTACGCCTGCGTAAGGTAAAATTATAGGAGGCCAGCATGCACACAAACGACAGCTTTCTATTAATGGGAGGATTTATGTGGATAATCTGGGGCCTGCTGCTTTTGGCAGCAGTCCTTCTGATTAAATATTTAATCCGTGAAGACACCAGCTCAGGGCTTAACGAACAGGCAATCCGGCGACTGGATCAACGCTATGCCAGCGGCGAAATTAATGAAGAAGAATACCTTTTAATGAAACAGGAACTTAAAAAAACGGGAGACCTGAAATGAAATTTGAATATAAAAAAGTCACAGCCATTGTTCATCCCAGCCGCTTAAAGCATGTTGAGGAAGCCCTCAAAGAACATTACGTTCACGGACTTACCGTATCTGAAGTCTGCGGTTATGGAGAGCACCCCAATTATTTTGATGAAGACTGGAAGATGCCTTTTATGCGCATGGAATTATTTGTACCGGCAGACAATGCTGATGACATTGCACAACTGATTATGAAAGCAGCTCACACAGGCTCCGAAGGTAATGGCATAGTGGCCATTTTACCCGTAGAAACGGTTTATAAAACTCGCACACAAAGCAAGCTGGGAGAAGATTAAAAGGCGGGGACAATGTTATGAGCAATAAAATATTTTATTTCTGTAGCAGGCAATGTTTACAGCGCTTTAAAGATAAGCCTCAGCTAAATATATGAAAGGTCTTTTTAACCACAGGGGACACGGAGGTGCACAGAGAAAGGCTAAAGTCGTTATTAAAAATGAAGGGCTAAAAACAATTAAAATATTTATACTGAATGGCTCACGACACATTGAAAACCTCTGTGTACCTCTGTGTACCTCTGTGTACCTCTGTGTACCTCCGTGTCCCCTGTGGTTAAAAATCTTTATCAATCAAAAATTTTCTGCCACCAGCGACGGCGATTATTAGCTGGCCGTAATGCCTCTTCAATATTAATGGGCTTCATTTTTGATAACACCCAGCCAGGCAAAGGTGGATTTTCACTAAAGCCACAACTGACACCCAGATTATTAGGATCGAAAATTTTTATAAACTGTGGATGCTCATGGTCATCCGCATACACAATGCCACAGTAGTCTTCCTCATGCTCTTCATGTAATAACTTATCAATTCTGTCGATAAATGTTAGCAACTGTTCTCGGCTACTCGGTGCTTCCGGCGCATCTTCGCCTATGGCATAAATATACCAGCTATCATCCGCCTGCTCTCGCAGAGTATTCCAGAACGCATCCAGCTGCGGCCAGCGCATCAGCGACATAAAATGCCCCTGCTTGAAGGTGGCTACATAGGGGTCAAGATTTTGTTGATCCTGTGTCATCATGATTCCTCACACACTGGCTATTAGTTTACAGGCAGCTGATCGATCCAGTCTTTTGTATCGCGGGTTGCCCTGCGCAGATATTTCACATCACTGTATACGCTGGCGATAATGGTAAAGCCCTGCATTTTAGCCAGTAAATCTATTGCATAATCTTCTGCCTTGTTCGTCAGCCCCATGCCATTAAATTGCTCAATCATCCAGTCTTTAATCAGATCAAATACCACGGTCAGTTTTTCCTTGGCAATCTCATGATCCTGATCTTTCACCAGCTCGGAGCCGAGTGTGCCAATGGGACAGCCATATTTAATAACCTGCTCTTCCTGGCCCAGCGGCGCCTCAATAAAAAGCTTCAGCCGAACTCTCGGGTCATCACTGGCCTGATCACATTCCGCCAGAATCTGTTTAAAAAACTCAAGCCGGGAAGACACCACCGCATCCAGAATGTCATCCTTGGTTTTAAAGTAATAATAAAAATTACCCCGGGGAATACCCGTTTCATCTGAAATATCACTAAATGATGTCTGGTTATAGCCGCGAGCATAAAATAACCGATCCGCCGCCTGTACGATCCGCTGGCGATTTGCCGAACCTTTAGTACCCATCTAAAACACCTGATTCCTTACGAGAGCCTGTATGTGACTATGACTTTACATGGTTTTATATAATTTTTGTTAATATGAATCAAAAATTACTGTTTACCAATATTACCCCCGGCGGATTTAATTCCCACAGGGTTTTATTAGACAATCGTATGATTTATATCTGTGTAATGCAAGTTTTCCCATTTATTTTAAAAAATATCATGTACAATCAGGCACTTGAAAAGCAGGTTTGCTCTATCTCTCAACCACCACACTGAGCTAAAAGAAAAAATAAAAACATGAAAGCGCTTTCGATAAAGAAACTGGAAAAGGTCTATAAAAACAATTTTCCTGCTCTTAAAGGGGTTGATCTTGAGGTAGAAGAAGGGGATTTTTTTGCCTTGCTAGGCTCCAATGGCGCAGGCAAATCGACCACCATTGGTATTATTTCCGGGCTTGTGAACAAAACAGCCGGTCAGGTCAGAATTTTTGATACCGATATAGATACAGACCCCGCCAAAGCCAAATCCTATCTGGGCCTGGTTCCCCAGGAATTTAACTTTAATCAGTTTGAACCATTGATTGAAATTCTGATTAATCAGGCCGGTTATTACGGTATTAACCGAAAGCTTGCCTATCAACGGGCCGAACAATATCTGCGACAACTGGAGCTGTGGGATAAGCGCCACGAAATGGCCCGCGAATTATCCGGTGGCATGAAACGTCGCCTGATGATTGCCCGCGCACTGGTGCATAACCCCCGCTTATTGATTCTCGACGAGCCTACCGCAGGTGTTGATATTGAAATCCGCCGCTCCATGTGGACATTTTTAACCGAGCTTAACCGTCAGGGTGTCACCATTATTCTAACAACCCACTATCTGGAAGAAGCCGAAAGCCTGTGTAAAAATATCGCCATTATTGATCATGGCATCACCATTGAACACAGCAATATGCACAAGCTGCTTAGCCAGCTGGATCGGGAAACCATTATTCTTTATCTGCAAAACTCACTACAGCATTTACCCGCAGAGTTTGCCAACTATGATATTCGCCTGGCAGACACCGACACCATTGAAGCTGATATTAAAGCCCCGTTAACCATGAATAAATTATTCAGCCTGTTTAATGCGCATAATATTGAAATCAAGGGAATGCGAAACAAAAGCAATCGGCTGGAACATTTGTTTATGTGTTTGCTGGAAAAAAATCGCAATAACACGGCACTGCTGGAAACCATCCAGCAAACCCATGCGGAAACGGAACAGCTATGAATTTACAGGAAAACTATCAGGCATTTAAGACCATAGTCATTAAAGAATTCCTGCGTTTTATTCGCATCTGGATTCAAACAGTATTACCACCTGTTGTCACAACCGCATTATATTTTGTTATCTTTGGTGAACTGATTGGCTCACAACTGGCCCCGATTGATGGCTACAGCTATATGGATTATATCGTTCCCGGTTTAATTTTAATGGCCGTTATCACCCACTCTTATGCCAATGTTGTGTCGTCATTTTATATGGCCAAATTTCAGAAGAGCATTGAAGAATTACTGGTATCCCCTGTGCCCAATCATATTATATTACTGGGTTATATTTCCGGCGGTGTCAGCCGCGGTTTTATTGTCGGCTTTATTGTTGCGCTAGTGGCCCGCTATTTTTCGGATTTTCACATCCACAGTTACTGGATTACCTTTGGTATTGTTTTTTTAACCGCCATCCTTTTTTCTCTGGCCGGTTTTATTAATGCGATTTATGCCAATAGTTTTGATGACATCAGTATTATCCCCACCTTTGTGTTAACTCCCCTCACCTACCTTGGGGGCATTTTCTATTCTATTAGTATGCTGCCGGAGTTCTGGCAAAAGGTATCGCTGATCAACCCTATTCTCTATATGGTCAATTCATTCCGCTATGGCTTGCTCGGCATATCCGATACTAATATGACCCATGCCCTGCTGATTATATTCAGCTTTATTATTGTGCTGTACAGTTTCGCCATGCACCTTTTGAATATTGGTAAAGGCATTAAAAACTAAACGCACTTTTATCCTTTAGCTAATCAATACCTCTGCTTCAGAAGATTCTGATTAACCACAACTAATTAAAGAACTTTTTCAGCTACACTCCATCATATAAAAAAATGAGGAGAAAACATGAAAGCATCGGATCTGTTTGTAAAGTGTCTTGAAGAAGAAGGAATAGAATATATTTTCGGTGTTCCCGGCGAAGAAAATGCCGACTTCATGATTTCTCTGGAGAAATCAGACAAGATAAAATTTATTCTTACCCGCCATGAACAGGGCGCGGCCTTTATGGCCGAAATATATGGTCGCCTTACCGGCAACCCGGCCGGCTGTCTGGGCACACTGGGGCCGGGTGCCACCAACCTGATTACCGGCGTTGCCGATTCCAATATGGATCACGCCCCCATGCTGGTACTTACCGGCCAGGGTTCTTCTCACCGCCTGCATAAGGAATCCCATCAGGTAATGGATGTAGTGGGCATGTTTGAACCTGTCACCAAATGGGCCACCAGTGTTTTACATCAGGACAATATTCCGGAAATTGTACGCAAAGCGGTGCGAGTCGCACGTTCGGAAAAACCCGGCGCTGTATTGATTGAATTACCTGAGGATATTGCCAAGCAGGATGCCACAACCCTGCCAATTACACCCCGTCGTTTCCGCCGCCCCGGCCCTGATGACAAAATTATGGACGAGGCTTTTGCACTGCTTAAATCCGCTAAAAACCCCATCAT
>JALTRC010000061.1 GCA_026998145.1 Gammaproteobacteria bacterium | reverse complement strand
GATCATATCCTGGGTTTCAATCATATTGTTTATTTCGATCTCGGCGCTGGCATGTTCATAAGACACATCGGCCCTGTTAACACCGTCCAGATTCTCCAGCACCTGCCTGGCATGGAGCGCGCAGCTATCACAGCTCATCCCTTCTATGGATAAATTAAGAATTTTATGATTCCCTGTTTGAGTATTCATGCAGCACAGCCTTTATCATCACAACGACGATTAGCCGGATAAATAAAATCCCCGATGGAAACCACAACCATTAATGCCAGCGCCGAATAGGTTACATAAGTACTCCAGGCATATTGAAACCAGGGATACAGGGATAACAGCAGTAAAACGGGACCAATCATACCCAGCAGACTGCGTAACCATTGTTTGTGGCCGAAATACCCCAGACCATTTAAAATCAGCGTAATCCAGGCAAAAGCGGGCAGTAAGGTGTTAATAAATGTCCATTCCCACTGACCTAAAAAACCAAGACCCAGTGCACCCCCAAAACTGGCAATAGCCGGGAAACACATGGCACAGCCCATGGCCGCAATAACAGCACCCAGCGAACTAATCAGCTCACCGATACGGGTAAATAAATTTATTTGAATCACCGTTTTCTCCTTTAAAAATATCATCAGATGGGTGCAGATTTGATATGCTGCACAAGCCGTTTTTTGAATATGGCCCAAGCATAAACTCCGTACTGTAATACGGAGTCAACCCTTAATAACGCGAGCTGTTTTTGTTAGATAATCTGGATATAGCCCTGCTGGCAGTGATTATTGCCGTTGCCATTTATGACTTTACCAATGGCTTTCATGATGCCGCTGATATGGTAGCGACCGCCATCGCATCCAGAGCCATGCGCCCTTCTGTGGCCATTTTTATTGTCAGCCTGTTTACCTTTATTGCGCCTTTTACCGTGGGGCTGGCCGTAGCGGATACAGTGGGCACCTTTGTGGAGATCTCCTCCGAATCCCACCGCATAGGTGAAAGTGTGGTGATTGCTGCCTTACTGGCGGCCGTTAGTTATAACATTGCCACCTGGCTGCTGGGCTATCCCTCTTCATCTTCCAATTCACTGGCCGGCGGGCTGGCCGGGGCCGGCCTTTATGCGGTGGGTGTGGAACATATAAACTGGGGGCTGGTAGCCCTGCAGCAGGGTCAGCTGGAAGGCATGATGAAAGTCGTTGCCGGTTTGTTACTGTCCCCTTTCTTTGGTTTTCTGGCCGGCTTTCTGATTATGAAAGTTTTTATTCATGTGTTTCGTCATTTCAGCCATCGTATCAGCCGCTTCTTTGTAGCTTCCCAGTATTTCAGTGTGGCCTGGCTGGGCTTTTCCCACGGCGCCAATGATGCACAGAAAGGTATGGCCATTATCGGCATGATGCTACTGGCCACCGGCAGAAGCAGCAGCTTTAATATTCCCGACTGGGCCATTGTATTGTGCACATCGGCTATTACACTGGGCACCATGTTTGGCGGCTGGCGGATTATTAAAACACTGGGTTTTGGCCTCTATCGTTTGCGTACCATCCATTCGGTAGCCAATCAGCTAGGCTCTGCGCTGGTCAATAGTCTGGCAACCAGTATCGGCGCACCAACATCAACGACCCAGGTGGTAACCGCCACCTTACTGGGCAATGGGGCAGCCGAAAAACCCGGCCATGTTAAGTGGCGAACTGCGGCCGGCATTATCAGCAGCTGGTGGCTGAATATTCCGGTTTCAATGTTGCTGGGCTGTTTGTACTGTTTTGTTTATCTTGCTATCTGGAACT
>JALTRC010000060.1 GCA_026998145.1 Gammaproteobacteria bacterium | reverse complement strand
TTTTATCGGAGCGTTCCTATCATAATCTGCAAAACTTTACCCACTGGCTGGCGCTGCAAAGTGATAACGCGGAGCGGGGCGACGGGGTTGCCGTGGCCCGTGCGCTGGTGCGGGATATTGGTTATGAAGACTGGTTAAAGGATCAGGCCAGCGATTTAAAAATTGCCGAGCGGCGCATGGAAAATGTTAATGAATTGCTGGACTGGTTATCGCAACTGGAAAAAGACGGCAAGGGAGATAATCTGGGTGAGCTGGTGGCCCATATGTCTTTGATGGATATTCTAGAGCGCAACAAGGAAGAAGAAACCATGGATGCGGTGCATCTTATGACCTTCCACGCGGCCAAGGGGCTGGAGTTTCCCTATGTGTATATGGTGGGCATAGAAGAAGAAAGCCTGCCCCACCGCACCAGTATTATGGAAGATAATTTAGAGGAAGAACGGCGTCTGGCCTATGTGGGCATTACCCGCGCAAAACGGGAACTGGTGATTACCTATGCTAAACACCGCCGCCGTTATGGTGAGGATGTGGATTGCGAACCCAGCCGCTTTTTACAGGAACTGCCACAGGATGATGTGGAATGGGAAGGCGGTCAGCATAAGCTGGATGAAGAAACCAATCGCAAGCGTGGTCGTGCCCATCTGGATTCATTAAAGGATATGCTGGCCTGAATCAGATATGTGCCGAAGCTTATCTTCTATTCAAATATAAGGGCAAAACCTGTGCCTAGCCCCAGCACAATAAAGGACAGTAACAAGGTCAGCATCATTGTACTTATCGGTACGGGTGACTTATTGCCATGGGATGAATGTTCGCCTGTCTGGTGATCCGAATGCGCTTCTGAATGTTCCGGCATCGACATATCCATGGTTTCAGATGCACCGGGCCTGACTGTCATCATGCCGTGTTTTAGATGATTTGAAACTAGCCACCAGTTTATTGGATAGGCGGCAATGAAGCCGGTTAATAATGCCATCGACATAATAAACCAGAACTCAATGCTTAACGGGCTGTTACTCTCCGGCACCATCTTCATACCTATTGTTGTCACCACAAGCATAGCCGCCATCAGATAGTTCATGGAAACCAGCTCAGGATAAAACGTGTTTTTTAAGGCTTTAAAAAAAGAGCCGCCGGATGAGGCGCGCATAAATAAAGCCTGAAAAATTGTCCAGCCAAAACCAAAGCCGAGCAGATATTCAAGGCCAATTTCTCCAGCTCTGGATAAATGAATCATGCTACCCAGTATGGCGCCGACTAATATACCCAGGCCATCACCAGCAACACAATGCATGGTTGAGCCGAGTACCTGGCGCCAGAGAGTTGCTGTGTATTGTTCGTGCAGGCCAGGTAAAGGTTCGCGGCATCCCAGTACATAAAGAAAAGCCCCAATTGGCCCGGTATAGGCTGTAAGCAAAATAAAACCCCAGCGTAAAACAGGGGATTCAGGTGTGCTTTTACTGTCTATAAAAACAAAAATGACTGAAGCGGTGGTGAGTATGAACCAGAGTAATATGATGCCTGACAACATAGTGTTCTCCTGAAGTTTTGAAGATAGTGACAGGGTTTTCTTGAACTTATTTATATGGCTTTCAATAAAGCCGCTTAGATTACAGGGTAAAGCTTACACGAATATACGCTTTATTAAGCATAATTTAATCGGTATTTTCCCGTATTTATTTAAGCGATATAAAAAGCCCGCCTGAATTAGCGGGCCTGGTTTGTTGAGATCGATTATTTTTCCAGTGGCTTATAACAGAACCACCAGTCATAACAGGATCCCTGTTGTAATCTTTCCTGTGCTGTTTTTTCATCAGTTGCCGGTGGGATAATAACCTGGTCACCGATCAATTCATTATTGGGCCAGCCTGCTGACATGGCACCTTGTTTGTCGGAAACCTGTAATGCTTCTACGGCCCGTAAAATTTCATCGACATTGCGGCCCACTTCCTGAGGGTAATAAAGTACCAGACGAACTTTGCTTTCAGGGTCAACAACAAAAACTGCCCGTACAGTGTTCGCGCCTTTTTTCGGATGTAGCATACCCAAAGCACTGGCTACCGTGTCATTGGCAGCTACAATAGGAAACTGAATTTCAATATCCAGATTTTCTTTAATCCACTGAGTCCATTTAATATGTGAAAAAACCTGGTCGACAGACAGGCCAATCAGCTTGCAGCCCAGTTTTTCAAAATCATTGTAACGTTTCTGGAAAGCAAAAAATTCAGTGGTACAAACAGGGGTAAAATCGGCCGGGTGACTAAATAGAACAAACCAGCTGCCTTTCATGTCAGCGGGCAGATTAAGCGGGCCGTGGGTTGTTTGAACATTCAACTCAGGAAAATTGTCGCCTAGCATGGGTATAGAGGGGGATGAATCTTGCATGATATTTCTCCATTTTGTGTGGCTTTAAATGATTAATCAGAGCTTCCTTGATAATGAAGGAGCAGGTAAAGTCGATCTTTAACACTGGGATAATGTAAGCCTGAAATATAGGCTCGTCTGTCACCCGCATGACACCACCCAAAGAGATATTCCAGTAGTATCGTGCAAATACATTCGATGCTTTGAGTCCATACATTTTAAACGCAAACTGTTTCGTCCAGAATTAATTAGAGTTTCTTTAATATCGACTGGCCGGGATACAGGGGTGAGTCAATGAAAAGATTAGGGCTATATGGCCTGTTACTACTTACCAGTCATTTTGTGATGGCCGATGAAAATTCCTTTACCGGTGAGGTTTATGTTAATCCTGAACAGTATCAGGGCGATCCACCGATCAGTGGAAAAATGGCGGCGGATACCTGTTCGGCCTGTCATGGCACGCAGGGTCGGATTTTTAATGAAATATTCCCACCTCTGGCAGGGCTTCCAAAAGCTACGTTTATAAAAATGATGATGGATTTTAAAACCGGCAAGAGGCCGAGCTTTATTATGAATAATATTGCCCGTACCTACACACAACAGGAGATTGAGCGAATGGCCGATTATTTTTCCCGGCAGTCGGCAAAGCCGTGGTTTGTAAAATCTGAAAAAAAAGCTTGAAGCCATGACACAGATTAGCCGACGTGAATTACTAAAATTACTGGGGGCTGCATCCATAATGGGAGGTGCCGCTCTTCGCCCTGTTTATGGCAAGGCCGCTGCAAAAGTTGTGATTGTTGGTGGTGGTATAGGCGGCATGATTACGGCCAAGTATCTGCGGCTGATTAATCAGGATGTGCATATTACGGTTATTGAACCTGATAGTATTTATACGTTTTGTCCGGGTAGTAATGATGTGCTGGTGGGCGAATCAATATCTGATTTTCAGCGCACGTATCAGCACTCAAAAGATCGTTATCAATTACAGATGATTGCAGATCGGGTAAAAGATATTGATTTTAATCGTAAGCAGCTTAAAACCGGATCCGGTAAAAAAATAGCCTATGACTATCTGGTGTTATCTCCCGGGCCCGGATTTGTATTTGATAATATTGCGGGCTGGTCAAAAGAGCTGGCAGATAGCAAAATTCTTCACGCCTGGAAGGCGGGTAAACAAACATTGATGTTACGGGATCAAATACGTGCCATGCCTCAGGGAGGTGTTATGGTGATTGCGCCGCCGCCAATGCCTTTTCGATGTCCTCCGGCGCCTTATGAACGGGCCAGCTTTGTAGCTGAGTGGATGGCGCAACATAATCCCCGTGGCAAAATTATTATTCTGGATAATAACCCCGGTTTTGTTTTTCAAAAACAGTATATTAAATACTGGAAGCAGCGCCGGGCTTATGGAACAGATAAGGCATCTATTGAGTGGATTTCTTCAACCCAGGGCGGGGCGGTAACACAGGTTGATGCGCGCAATATGACAGTACGCATTCAGAACGGGGAAACAATCAGGGCCGATGTGATTAATCTGATCCCCACAAATACGGCTAATCGATTGCTGATACGAACAGGACTTACGCAGGGTAAAGACTGGGCGGCGGTTAATCATCATGATATGTCATCCCTTGTTCAGAAAGATGTTTATGTGATTGGTGACAGTGCTGATTTTAATATTAAAACCGGCTACCTTGCAGCGGATCAGGGCAAAGTGGTGGCGCAGGCCATTCATGCACGCTTACATAATCAAGCACCGGGGCAGCCTCTTTATGTGAATGATTGCCTGGCTAAAGCCGGTAAAGATTTTGGTATGACGCTAACTGAGACCTATCGGGAGCGCGAGGGTAAATTGCAGCTGGCTCAATCAATTCAACGGCCATTATCGAGTGAGCCTGAAAATACTTTTATGCGTCATTTTCTGGTGGCGGCCGCAGATAACTGGCAACGCAGTTTTCGTCGCGATGTATTTGATTAAGGTGGTCACATGTTAAAAATATTATGTGTTTTAGTGACTCTGTGGTCCACTTATCTAATGGCTGAATCCAGAACCGGGCAGACGCCACCATTATGGACATCCGAGTCCTGGGCTGAGGCGATTAAGGCTATGCCGAAAGGTGATGTTCAGCGTGGCGAGCATCTGGATGCTAAAGCCTATTGTGCCACCTGCCATGGGGATAAAGGTGTTGCGCCTTCCCGCAATACACCATCTCTGGCTGGCCAGGATCCACTATATATTTATAAGGCTTTAATGGATTTTAAATCGGGGCTGTGGCATATCGACAATAAATCCCTGGGCATGCATGCACTAACATTACCGATGAATAAACAGGATATGGCGGATCTTGCCGCTTTTTATGGGGTGCAGGTTCGGCCCCATCAGACAAACGCTGCCGCCGTGTCTGCACCGCCTGTAATGGCAGCCTGCACCACTTGTCACCCGGCCAGTGGTGATGCTGGCCCGGCCCATTCAGGGCCGGCGTTGGGTGGACAGAGTGTTTATTATTTAGTGCGTCAGTTAAATGCATTTAAACATCATCGACGTAACACAGATGTAGGTGGTTTAATGGGTTCAATGGCGCAAATGCTTTCGGATAAACAGCAGGAAGCCATTGCAAAATTTTACGCTCAGCAATAAGGGCTTTATTTTTTTGTGCTGGGACGAGAATCTTATTTACTGTCTGTATTGAGTAATTCTGCAACCCGGTTTAATAAGGCCCGAGAGGCCAGAGGTTTTAGTAAGCGTTGTTGAGCAAGCCTGTGGCTGAAAGGAGATAGTTTATGACTGGTATCACTGTATCCGCTGATCATCTGAATTTTAATGTGTGGATATAAACGGTGTACTTCCTCAGCCAGTTCGTAGCCATCCATGACCGGCATAATAACATCGCTCAATAAAATATCGATGCTTTCTGATTTTAAAATATCCAGCGCCTGCCCGGCGCTCTGTGCTGTAATAACCCGATAGTGATTATTTAATGTTTTACTGATAAGTTCACATAGTGATGGCTCATCATCTACCACAAGAATGCGGGCATGATGATTTGTATGCCCGGACGGGGTTTCATTTTTAGCGGCCTGTTGTTTTTTAACTGGCATGTGATGACGAGGCAGGTAAAAAATAATTTCAGTTCCCTTGCCTGTTTCAGAAATAACATCAATAGCGCCTTTACAACGTTTGATAAAACCGTAAACCTGACTCATACCCAGGCCGGTGCCTTTTTTACCCTTGGTGGTAAAAAAAGGATCAAATAACTGGTTGCGGGTTTTCTCGTCCATGCCGGTTCCCGTGTCTTTAAATGACAGGCGAATATAGTCACCGGGAATGACACCGACTTTGTGGGAATGCACTTCTTTAATGCTGATATTCTGCGTGTTAATAATCAGCTCACCGCCTTCTGGCATAGCGTGCATGGCATTGATGGATACATTTAAAATGGCATCTTTTAAATCATCTATATTCAGTTCGGCAGG
>JALTRC010000059.1 GCA_026998145.1 Gammaproteobacteria bacterium | reverse complement strand
ATTCATTGTGTGTTTTCAAACACCCATCAAGGCCATAATCATGCCCCTGGCCTTGGCGCGAGTTTCCTGCAATTCACGCCGGGGATCAGAATCGACCACAATACCACCGCCGGCGCGGAATTTCAGTTGTGCCCCGTCACGAATCAGGGTTCTGATTAAAATATTTAAGTCCATACTGCCATCGTGATTCAAATAACCTAACGAGCCAGTGTAGGCACTACGCCCCTGCTGTTCCAGCTCGGCGAGGATTTCCATGCAACGCACCTTGGGGCAGCCGGTAATGGTGCCACCGGGGAAAACCGCAGCAATAATCTCACCGGGAGATACATTGTCAGCCAGGCGACCACGCACATTGGAGACAATATGATGCACATGGGAATAGCTTTCCAGCGCCATGAGTTCATTGACTTCCACCGAGCCGGGCTGGCAGATGCGCCCCAGATCATTACGCTCCAGATCAATCAGCATAATATGCTCTGCCCGCTCCTTGGGATGAGCCATTAACTCGACCGACAGGGCTTTATCATCCTGGCTGTTTTTCGAGCGTGGTCGTGTGCCGGCAATAGGCCGTGTTTGCACCAGCCCCTCACGCACTTCAATCAAACGCTCCGGGGATGAACTGATAATTGCCTGCTCCCCAAAGGTGGCCAGGGCATTAAAGGGGCCGGGATTGGCCTGACTGAGACGCTTAAATAAATGGGCATGGGAGACCAGCTGCTGTAACTGTGTTTGCCAGAGGCGGGACAGGTTCACCTGAAACACATCCCCGTCGATAATGTATTGTTTGAGTTTTGCCAGCTGCTGAAAATAGGCCTGCTCCCTGTCTTCCTGTAGATCATCAATGCTTAAAGCAACTGACTCGACAGCTTTTAGAGATTGCTGACAATGGGATTGTATGATGTCCAGCTCATCGGCAAAATTCGCTTCACACACAATATGGGCGCAGGACTTTTGATGATCCACAATAATCGCCGCCGGAAAACGGGTAGCCATGGCGGTGGGCAGACCATCATCTGTTGCTGGCAGATTCAAACTCGGCTCTATTTGCCCGGCCAGCTCATAAGATAAATATAAAAACCAGCCGCCACTAAAGGGCAGATGATTATCCACACAGGGCTGCCGATGCTGCTTCCAGAGAACATCAAGATGATTCAGAAAATGATTGTCTGCCTGTAACACATTATCCAGATACAACTGGCCATTACGCAAACACAGACTTTGCTGGGGCGCGGCAAACAAAATATCGTAACGGGCCGTATCCGAAACGGCACTACTGGCTAACAGATGAGGGTAGTAGTCCGGCCACTGCTGGTGCAGGGCCAGCAGATCGGGAATGGAATCAAGGGCGATGGAAAGAAGGGCTGGGGATTTCATGCATCATCTCAGCCAGGCCGCTTAATTAAATCTTTTTAAAGATCAGCGTACCGTTGGTGCCGCCGAAGCCAAAGGAATTGGACATGACCACATTAATATCCATATCCCGGGCCGTATTGGGCACATAATCCAGACCACACTCAGGATCCTGATTGTCCAAATTGATGGTTGGAGAAGCCACATTATGGTACATGGACAGCACGCTGAACACGGCCTCAATACCACCAGCTGCACCCAGCAGGTGTCCGGTCATGGATTTGGTGGAGGTTACCGCCAGCTTGTAGGCATGATCTCCAAAGGCAGCTTTCAGCCCCTGGGTTTCTGCAATATCACCGGCCGGTGTGGAGGTGCCGTGGGCATTGATAAAGTCGATATCTTCCTTATTCAGGCCCGCATCCCTCAACGCATTCGCCATACAGCGCGCCGCCCCTTCGCCACCCTTGGAGGGTGAGGTCATATGATAGGCATCACCACTCATACCAAAGCCCACCAGCTCACCATAGATTTTGGCACCGCGAGCCTTGGCGTGCTCATATTCTTCCAGCACCAGCACGCCCGCACCATCCCCCAGCACAAAACCGTCACGGTCCTTATCCCAGGGCCGGGATGCATGAATGGGATCATCATTACGTTTGGACAGGGCACGAGCCGCGCCAAAGCCTGACATACCCATGGGCGAAGACGCCTTTTCCGCACCACCGGCAATCATCACATCCGCATCGCCATATGAAATCATGCGCGCCGCATCACCAATACTGTGGGTGCCCGTAGTACAGGCAGTCACAATGGCAATATTGGGGCCTTTAAGACCGTACATAATGGACAGATTACCGGAGATCATATTGATAATGGAGCCGGGCACCATAAAAGGTGACACCTTGCGGGCGCCGCCTTTATCCAGGGCATCCTTATTTTTTTCGATCATCGGCAGACCGCCAATGCCGGAGCCGATAGACACACCGATACGTTCGGCATTTTCTTCGGTAATTTCCAGGCCAGAGTCTTCAATCGCCTGAGCACCGGCGGCTATGCCGTAATGGATAAAGGTATCCATTTTTTTCAGGTCTTTTTTGGGAATATACAAACTGGCGTCAAAATCTTTTACCTGACAGGCAAAAGTACAGGGATAGCCTTCCGTATCAAACTCAGTAATGGTGGCAGCACCACTTTTACCGGCCAGGAGACTCTCCCAGGATTCTTTAATATTAAGGCCTACAGGTGAGACTATACCCAGGCCGGTCACGACCACTCGACGCTTAGACAAGAATATTCTCCAATATCTAGATTGTCCCGCAGAACATAACTGGTTTTAAAGCAGTAATGTTTTCAGAATGAAAACCTGCCGGACACAAAATGAACGTATAAAACAAAAAAGGACAGGCTAATGCCTGCCCTTTTGCCATCAAGCTAGCTTAGCTATTTGCGTTGATGTAATCCAGAGCTAACTGAACAGTAGTGATTTTCTCAGCTTCTTCGTCTGGAATTTCACACTCGAATTCTTCTTCCAGCGCCATAACCAGTTCAACTGTATCCAGAGAGTCGGCACCCAGGTCATCAACAAATGATGCGCTGTTAGTCACTTCGTCTTCTTTAACACCTAATTGTTCTACAACGATTTTGCGAACGCGTTCTTCAACACTGCTCATGTAATTTTCCTCATGGTTCATATAAGTTGAGCTGGGCGTATTTTAGAGAATAACGCCACAGACTACCAGTTTTTTTTCATATTATTGAAATAAACTAAAATCATTATATTTCAATAGGTTATATTATTTAGTTAAAGCAAGTTATCACTACAAATCAAAAGCATTTGACGCGAAGACACAAAGACGCGAAGTTTTTTGAGGGTGGCTTCTGCTAAAAAAGACGCTGAATCAGATTCACCTTTTTAACCCCACCCTCTGCTTTATGGCATATACATGCCCCCATTGACATTAATGGTTTCGCCGGTGATATAGGCTGCCTGGGGCGAAGCTAAAAAAGCCACCGCATGGGCAATATCAGCAGGGTCCCCTAAACGGCTTAAAGGAATCTGGGAAATCAGCGCTTCACGCTGTTCTTCCGGTAACTCGCGGGTCATATCCGTATCAATAAAACCGGGGGCGACCGTATTCACTGTAATATTACGGGAACCGATTTCCCTCGCCAGAGATTTGGTGAAGCCCAGCAACCCGGCCTTGGCCGCCGAGTAATTGGTCTGTCCAGGATTACCGGTTAAACCCACAACCGAACCTATATTGATAATGCGTCCCTTGCGGGCTTTCATCATGGGACGAATCACCGCCTTGGACAAGCGGAAAATGGAGGTGAGATTGGTATTAATAATGTCATCCCACTGATCGTCTTTCATCATCATCAACAGATTATCGCGGGTAATCCCCGCATTATTCACCAGTATGCTAATGGCGCCAAATTCATCTGTAATGGCTTTAATCACGCTCTTAATAGAATCCGCATCGGTGACATTCAGATTCATTCCCTTGCCACCGGTATCTTTTATATAGGCAGAAATATTATCCGCGCCCTTGTCCGATGTGGCGGTACCAATAACCGTGGCACCCTGCGCCGCCAACTGCTCAGCAATGGCCTTGCCTATGCCCCGGCTTGCACCTGTAACCAGTGCGATTTCACCCTGTAAACTCATTTGATTACCCCTGTAATACGCTTAAAAATTTGTCCAGATTGGCGACATTATCCACCGTATAATTCGTCGCTGCCTTGTTAATGCGTTTATTTAAACCGGCCAGCACCTTGCCAGGCCCGGCTTCAACAATATCCGTTACCCCGCGACCTATAATCTGCTCCACCGTATCCACCCATAATACCGGCTTGTGTAACTGCTGCTGTAATAATGACTTGATCTCAGCCGGGTCTGTGTGGATCTGTGCATCCACATTTTGAATCACCGGAATGGACGGCGTTTTCACCTCAATACCCGCCAGCACTTCACCCAGCTGGGCAGCCGCACCTTCCATCAGGGCGCTATGGGAAGGCACACTCACCGGCAGTTTCAGGGCGCGCCTGGCTTTGGCTTCTTTAGCCAGCTCCATGGCTTTTTCAACTGCATCATTGTGACCGGCAATCACCACCTGGCCCGGAGAATTAAAGTTGACCGCCTGGACAATTAAATCATTGCCGGAAGCCTGCTCACACACAGACTTTACCGTGTCATCATCCAGCCCCAGAATCGCCGCCATGGCGCCGACACCGGCAGGCACGGCGCTTTGCATCAAACGGCCACGTTCAGCCACCAGCTTAACCGCATCATCAAAGCCCAGGGCACCGGCGCACACCAGTGCCGTGTATTCACCCAGACTGTGACCGGCCATCACATCCACCGCTGGAATGGATTTTTCCTGCAGGATTTTCCATGCCGCCACACCGGCAGTAAGCATGGCAGGCTGGGTGATTTCGGTTTTATTGAGCTCTTCTGCCGGGCCATCGGTGACGATTTTCCACAGGTCATAAGCCAGTGCATCGGATGCCTGTTTGAAGGTATCGGCAACGACGGAATATTGTTCGGATAATTCACCCATCATGCCGATGGACTGTGACCCCTGACCGGGGAATACACATGCTAGTTTCATTTTTTAACCTTTTTTAAAAAGCCCTGGCGCCAAGGCGCGAAGGACACAGAGTTTTTATGGATTGGACACAGAGGCACGGAGGCTCAGAGCTGATTTAAGGGTTTTGTCATCCCGGTATGTTGTTAAGCCGGGGTCCAGTAATCATTTATTTTCTGGATTCCCGCCTGCGCGGGAATGACAAATTATCCGTTTATTTCCGTGCCTCTGAGCCTCTGTGTCAAACATTACCTTAAAAGTATTGATGCCAGGGCGCAGAGGTCGCGAAGTTTTTATATAAACGTTTTTTTAATCCTTCGCGTTCTTCGCGCCTTCGCGTCAAAGCAGTTAAATCCCCAATACATCCTGCATATCAAACAGGCCACTATCTTTTTCAGCCAGCCATTTGGCTGCCCGCACCGCACCTTTGGCAAAAGTCATGCGGCTGGATGCCTTATGGGTAATTTCCACCCGCTCACCGTCGGTGGCAAACATCACCGTATGATCACCGACTATGTCGCCGGCGCGAATGGTTTCAAAGCCGATGGTGTCTGGCTTGCGGGCGCCTGTCTGACCTTCTCGGCCATATACCGCACACTCGGATAAATCACGGCCCAGGGTTTCGGCAACCACTTCACCCATACGCAGGGCAGTACCCGATGGCGCATCCACTTTATGGCGATGGTGAGCTTCGATAATTTCAATATCGTAATCTTCATTTAATACCTGGGCGGCCTGCTGTAATAATTTTAAACACAGGTTTACACCCACACTCATATTAGGCGCAAAGACCACCGCTGTTTTTTCCGCGGCTTTGGCAATTATCTGTTTTTGTTCGGCGGAAAAGCCGGTGGTGCCGATAACGATTTTTTTGCCATATTGCTGGCAGGTTTCCAGATGATCCAGCG
>JALTRC010000058.1 GCA_026998145.1 Gammaproteobacteria bacterium | reverse complement strand
ATGGAGGATAGTCATCCAGCATTTCCTTGTTCTTTTCCATGTAAGCTTCGCCATAGGCGTTAGTGGCTTTGGATTTGAACAGCAGGAACCATGCACCTACAGGACCGTAACCGTCTTTGAAACGAGTCGGTACGAAGCGGTTTTCCATCAGAGTTAACTCAGCGCCTGCTTCAGCAGCCATTGAGTAAGTAGAACCGGCGTTCCATACTGGGTACCAGGCACGACCTGTACCTTCACCAACAGAACGTGGACGGAAGATGTTTACACAACCACCAGCCGCTAACAGACAGGCTTTGAACTTGTAAACCACAACTTTGTGTTCACGAGTTGAGAAACCAACCGCGCCAGCAATACGGCCTTTGTCGTTCTTGTCGTTGATCAGCTTAACAATGAAGATACGCTCTTCGATGTTTTCCATACCCAGTGCTTTTTTCGCTGCTTCTGCAACGATCCACTTGTATGATTCACCGTTGATCATAATCTGCCATTTACCGGAACGTACAGGCTTACCACCATCTTTCAGAGATGTCATACCTTTTGCACCGTCGAAACGTTCGCCGTTTTCGTCAGTTTTCCAGATAGGCAGACCCCATTCTTCGAACAGGTGTACAGATTCGTCAACGTGACGGCCTACATCGTATGCTAAATCATCACGGGTAATACCCATCAGATCGTTTGATACCATACGGGCATAATCAGCAGGATCCTGCTCAGGGCCAATGTATGTGTTGATAGCAGACAGACCCTGGGCAACCGCACCAGAACGATCCATCGCTGCTTTATCAACTAATTTAACTTTAAGGTCAGTGCCTTCGATCCAGCGCATGATTTCAAACGCTGCACCACAACATGCCATACCACCACCGATGAGAAGAATATCAACTTCTTCTTCAACGACTGTAGGATTTCCAAAAGTACCTTCAGACATTATTCTTTTCCTCTAAGGTTCAATATTTTTATTCGTTTATCTGCAATTACTTGCAGATCAGCTCGCTAGGATCACCGGCACGGTAACCGTTCTGCTCGTTATGGTTGAAGAAACCAGGTTCTTCAATCTTGCTCATATCGGCAGCAGGCTTACCTGCATAAGGATCGATAGAACCTTCAGGAGTCGTACGGATTGGGAACTTGAAGCGCTTCATAGTGCCGTTACGGAACTTGATCGTCCACATAATGGAATCGGAACCACGTAAAGGCTGTACAGAACCACCGAGAGGTACAACGTCAGCATAGTGACGTGCTTCGATAGCATTCTGTGGGCAGATTTTAACGCAGGAATAACATTCCCAGCACTGCTCTGGTTCTTGGTTATATGACTTCATGGCATGACCGGTATCAGAACCGTCTTTGTCAAGCTTCATTAAGTCGTGAGGGCAGATGTACATGCAGGCAGTCTTGTCTTGACCTTTGCATCCATCACATTTTTCAGTACGTACGAAAGTTGGCATACGTAGCTCCTTTGCTGGTTTATTGTAAGACTTACATTTGTGCTATTTAAAAAAAATAGCGAAATTTTTTGACCGATAAGTTCCCTGTCAAATGTTCCTCAGGCTGGCTTATCGGCCAGAATCTGGTTTGAACATTCCGTATTCCCAACTCTTAAATATTTTTCGAAGCGATTCTAAAATATTCTTTACAGCCATATTTGACCGTAAGTTGAAGTCAGATTCCGGTAACCCATTACCGGCGAGGTTGAACCTTATAGCCTTGGCTAATAAAACACAAACACATTTATCTTTAGTTGTATAAGTAATATTTATTTATCACTTTATGCG
>JALTRC010000057.1 GCA_026998145.1 Gammaproteobacteria bacterium | reverse complement strand
TGGAAGCCCTCCTGCCCCAGAATATGTTTGGCGGTATCGATGATCAGCTGCTCCCGCTGCAAAAATTCCCGCTCTTTTCGGCTCATATTTTCCATGGGCGGTAATTTATGACGGAGCGTCACTAAATGTCAATATGTTTAATAATAATATGATTGTCTAATTTTCTATTAAGCCATTTATCTGTGCTGGCCTATTCATAATGAATCAGGTATGTTGCTGTTTTTATTTAATAATTTTAAAGGCCACCCCTTGTACGATTTTGCAGAATTTAATCGCGCTTATCCTGAAATCATTGCAAAAGGCCAGTTTAAATCGGCAGTGGATGACTTTAAAGTGGATGAAATCATGGGGGTGGAGCTCAGTGGTGAAGGAGAGCACCTGTGGTTGCAGGTGGAAAAAACCGACTGCAATACAGACTGGGCGGCCAGAATACTGGCTCAGCAGGCGGGGATAAAATTGCATGGGGTCAGTTATGCGGGTTTAAAGGATCGCTTTGGTATTACACGCCAGTGGTTCAGCCTGCATCTGCCGGGCAAGGATAACCCTGAGTTTTGTGAGCTGGAAAAAGAAGGCATTAAGATTTTGCAACAGGGGCGTCATCGTCAAAAGCTGAAGCGGGGCGGTTTGCAGGGCAATCGTTTTGCTTTGAAGATTCGTCATTTACAGGTACAGCCGGACAAACTGGAAAATCGCCTTCAAGCCATTGCCCGGTTTGGTGTACCCAATTATTTTGGTCGCCAGCGTTTTGGTTTTGATATGGGGAATCTGCACAAGGCAGAAAAAATGTTTGCCGGCCATTACCGCCGCCTGAAAAAACATCAACGCAGTCTGTATTTATCGGCGGCCCGTTCGTGGATTTTTAATTTGATTTTATCGGCCAGAATCCAGCAGCAAAACTGGAATCAATACCTGCCCGGTGATGTACTGATGCTGGCAGGAAAAAGCGCCTGTTTTGCCGATGATGGCTCGGCCGATATTGCCCGGCGTATTGAACAGGGGGAGCTACACCCCACCGGCGCCATGTGGGGGGACGGAGAAAGCCAGGCCGCAGCCGATTGTGCTGTGCTGGAAGCAGAACAGGCTAATAAGGCGCCGGCCTTAAAGCAGGGCTTGATTGATGCTCGTTTAAAACATGAGCGCCGATCCTTAAGATTGATGCCGAAAAATATGAACTGGCAGATAGCTGAGGATAGCTTAGGCCTGAGCTTTGATTTACCTCCAGGAGCTTATGCCACTATGGTGCTGCGGGAAATTGGTGATTTTATTGAGCCGGTGCGTGGGGAAAAGCTTTGACACAGAGGCACGGAGATACGGAGATACGGAGATACGGAGAAAAGCGTTTTTGTTGTTTGACGCGAAGACGCAAAGGTTCATGCAGGTTGGGTTGAGCTTTTTAACCCGACTGAGGTGGTTATTTAAAAAGAGACTTTTTAACCACAGGGGACACAGAGGCACGGAGAAAAGCGTTTTTGTTTGGTTGTGACGCAAAGGCGCTAAGGCCGCAAAGGTTTCGTTTTTGTAAAGGGCAGATCTGGTGCCAGGGTCGGTTTCTTGCGATTCTGATACTGTGGGGCAGCTTGGCGGTATCAGGGTCAGACAAGCATTGATTCTGACATCTGTATTTGAAAGCTCTGTGCCTCTGCGCCTCTGTGTCAAAAAACACTTCGCGCCCTTAGCGCCTTCGCGTCAAAAAAACAGCCGGAAACATTCACGATATTGCCCACAACATCCCCAAAATCACTAATAAATCACTGAATAATCTTGGCTCCCGCTGTCTTCAAGGGTATCATTGCCGGAATATAACAATGCACCGGCAGATGTGCCTTACAGAGTGATTTTGAACGCATGAACCCCAACTTTCTCGATTTTGAACAGCCCATTGCCGAGCTGGACGCGAAGATAGAAGAATTACGTTATGTGGGTGATGATACCGAGATAAATATCGGTGATGAAATCATCCGCCTGCAGGACAAATGCAGAAGCCTGACCGAATCCATTTTTAGCAAGCTGACACCCTGGCAGACATCCCAGTTATCCCGTCATCCACAACGCCCTTATACCCAGGATTATATCGACCGTATTTTCACTGATTATCAGGAAATCCACGGGGACCGGGCCTATGGGGATGACAAGGCGATTATTGGCGGCATGGCGCGGCTTGGTGGTCGTCCGGTGATGATTATTGGTCATCAGAAAGGCCGTGATACCAAGGAAAAAATCAAGCGCAATTTTGGTATGCCCCGCCCGGAAGGTTACCGCAAGGCCCTGCGCATGATGAAGCTGGCCGAGCGTTTTAAAATGCCGGTGATTACCTTTATTGATACACCGGGGGCTTATCCGGGAATCGGTGCGGAAGAGCGGGGACAGTCTGAAGCCATTGCCCGTAATTTATTTGAAATGTCGGCGCTTAAAACGCCCATTATCTGCACGGTAATCGGTGAGGGTGGCTCCGGCGGCGCACTGGCCATAGGTGTGGGGGATCGGGTGAATATGCTCAAATACAGCACCTATTCGGTTATCTCCCCGGAAGGCTGTGCATCCATTTTATGGAAGAGCGCCGAGCGGGCGCAGGATGCCGCAGAAGCCCTGGGCATCACCTCGGAGCGTTTAAAAGAGCTGGGCTTAATTGATGGTATTATCGATGAGCCTTTAGGCAGTGCCTACCGTGATGTGGATTTAACCGCCCGCAATGTTAAGCAAAGTTTAATCGAGAGCCTGGATAACCTGGATAAAATGGGCCTGGATAAAATGCTGGAAACCCGTTATCAACGGTTGATGTCCTATGGACGTTACACGGAAGAATAATCCGCCGCTTAGTTCCGCAACACTGCAACAGCAGCTCACGCAAATACCCGTTTACTCACAAATTAAAACCTGGTGGTTGGCCTACAGTGGTGGTGTCGATTCCCGGGTTTTATTGCATTTGCTTGCCCCTCTTAAATTAAAGCTTTCTGTGGTTTATGTCGATCATGGCTTGCAGCAGGAGTCGGCAAACTGGGCTGACCATTGTGCACAAATATGTAAAAAATATGGATTGCCATTTCAGTCGGTAGCGGTGCAGGTCGATAGAAAACATCATCAGGGGCTGGAAGCGGCTGCCCGAGAAGCCCGTTATCAGGCACTGGCAGCATTGATGGATAAAGGGGATGCATTACTCACGGCCCAGCACAGTGATGATCAGGCTGAAACCTTTTTATTGCAGTTGTTTCGTGGCGCCGGCGCTGCGGGCCTGGCGTCTATGGCCTTATATAATGCGTTTGCCAGCGGTTGGCAAATCCGGCCTCTACTGCACTTTAGTCGGCAACAGATTATGCAGCTGGCTGAACAGCATCAGTTGCAATGGATTGAAGATCCCAGCAATCAGGATGAAGGATTTGATCGCAATTTTTTACGCCATCAAATCACGCCACGGTTATTACAACGCTGGCCACATTTTAATCAGACATTAGTCATAGCCGCTCAGCAGCAGGCAGAAAATAATCAACTGTTATCTGAGCTGGCTGAGCTGGATATGCAGGATTGCATGATGGCGAATGGTGCATTGTCATTGGTGGCATTAAAAAAACTCAGTGAAGCGCGTCAGCGTAATGGTTTGCGGTACTGGATTCACAAAGCCGGGTTCAAGCGGCCTTCACGAAGAATATTGCAGCAGATATTGCAGCAGGCTTTGACTTCAAGGGACGATGCAAAGGTTCAGGTGTGCTGGTCAGATGTTTGTGTAAGGCGTTATCAGAATGCCATTTATGTATTGCCCCAGTTGCAGCATGCTACGGATCAGGTGCTGGAATGGTTGCCTGAAAAGCCGGTGTTTATTGAATCATTACAAAAAAAATTGCAGGCCGTTAAACTTGATAAAGAAGGCATTAAGGCTGAGCTTTTATTGCAGCCATTACAGGTGAAATTTCGTCAGGGTGGGGAGCGTATAAAATTGTCAGGACGACAACATAGCCAGAGTCTTAAACACTTGTTTCAGGAAGCGGGTATTCCCCCATGGGAAAGAGACTGCATGCCTTTTATTTACTATCAGAATCAACTGGTAGCCGTTGGTGAATGGGTGGCGGATGGGTTTTCAGCTGATAATGGCTGGTTGCCGGTTTTATCTGATAATAAAACGTAGGGTGGAACAAGCAAAGCGGTTCCACCGGGTTTTTTATTGGTGGTTCTGCTGCACTTGAACCACCCTACGGCTGGTTGCAGATTTTGATTGATGTTTTTCGACACAGAGGCGCAGAGGCACGGAGAAAAGCGTTTTTGTTCTTTTGATTCGAAGGTGAAAGGCTGTGAAGATTTAGTTGTTTTTGATAAAAGATAATTGTTTCATTCAGATGTTAGAGCCAATTAATAATTCTGGATTCCCGCCTGCGCGGGAATGACTACCGTTAACATTACATTCAAAAGCTCTGTGTCTCTGCGTCTCTGTGTCAAAAAAATACTTCGCGTTCTTCGCGATTTCGCGTCAAAAAATCAGATGTAGGTCGGATTGTGCTTCTTAATCCGACATAAAGTTGTGTCGGGTTAGAATGCGTAACCCGACCTACTTGGCTGCGCGGGAATGACAGCTAAAAATCACGCTCAAAAAACTCTGTGCCTCTGCGTCTCTGTGTCAAAAAATACTTCGCACTCTCCGCGCCTTCGCGTCAAAAAAATCAACCCGGCACCTTAAACAATAAAATCTTGTAACGCTTAACCCGTTTAAAATGTTCAGAGTCCAGCAGCATTAAATCATCATTAAACTTCTGAATCTTTTTACGCATGAGCCAGCGCACAAATTTCATTAATTTGGGATGCTTGTGGCCAAATGAATAGGCGGCCAGTTCTACGCTGGGTAATACAAAACGATCCATCCAGCTTTTGGCAAGGTCCAGGCTGACAGCGGCCTGGTCGGTGATGTCTTCTTCTTTTATCAGCTCAAAGCCGTTTTGTTTTGCCATGTCGTAAAACTGATCCATGGGGTGTCCGCTTTTGGACATGGCGGTATCATCCGGGTTGGTAATAAAGTAATCATCAATTAGTAAATAACCGCCGGGAGCGCATTGTTTTACTGTGGTGAACAAGCGGTTCATGGGGATGTACTGGCAGGATTCACTCATTAACACCAGATCATATTTTTTCTGTGGTTTGAATTCTTCAAACTTGCTCAGATGAAAGACCACATCACGATTTTTTTCAAACAGATATTTCTGGTAGGGGTCTGGAGACAGGGCTTCAACATCATAGCCCTTGTTTTTCAGCTTCTCCGAGGTGGCGCCGGTGCCGGCTCCTACATCCAGTACAACTTTTACTTCTTCAGGGAAATAGGATATTAAATGATCGCTATAGCGTTCCTGGGCAACTTTAAGCCCCTGCATATCAAACTCATCACCCTGCCATAAGCCATAATGTAATTGCTCAAGGCCGAGAATTTCGTGGTAGAAGCGCAGGGCGGTATTCACCCGCAGGCCGTCGATTTCGGTTTCAATATTTGAAGACATAAAATTTCCGTTATTAAGGTTTATTGGCAAATAGCTAGAGTGTTTCCGGTTCAAAATCGACGGCTGGGCTAATATCCCCATCGTAATCCACACCGTCCAGGCCAAAACCAAACAGTTTCAAAAACTCATCTTTGTAACCCTGATAGTCACTCATTTCAAACAGGTTTTCTGTGGTCACAGATGGCCATAGTTCCTTGACCTTGTGCTGCACTTCATCCCGCAGCTCCCAGTCATCCATGCGGATGCGCTGCATGTCGTCACGGCTGGCATCGGCGGAATAAATCTGTGTGCGGCACATGCGGTTGATCTGTTCAATACAGCCTTCATGGGTGCCCAGTTGCTTCATGATTTTAAAACTCATGGCGATATATAAAGGCATTACCG
>JALTRC010000056.1 GCA_026998145.1 Gammaproteobacteria bacterium | reverse complement strand
AGGTGGGCGGCGAGCCGGTGGCGGATATCCGGGTGCGCAGTGCGCAGCTAAAAGGCATTGAAATTCCCGAATCCCTGGTGCCTCTGGCGATAGATGAATTTCCAGTACTGTTTGTAGCGGCTGCCTGTGCCGATGGTCAAACATTGCTCACGGGGGCAGAAGAGCTGCGGGTAAAAGAATCGGACCGCATACAGGTCATGGCCGATGGCCTGCAGGCGCTGGGTGTGGATGCCCAGCCCACAGCCGATGGCATGATAATCAATGGTGGCCCCATTCACGGGGGCAGGGTGCACAGCCACGATGACCACCGTATTGCCATGGCCTTTACCATGGCAGCCCTGCGGGCTGATGGTGAGGTTTATATTGAAGACTGTGAGAATGTGAATACCTCTTTTCCGGATTTTGTTGGTCTGGCTGGCAGGATGGGGATTGGGGTTCGGAGTTGTGAGTTAAAAGTTGAAAGTTGAAGATTTCATAAGCCCTTATGTCATTCCCGCGCAGGCGGGAATCTAAATGCCTTGCAAGCTAATTTTCTGGATTCCCGCCTGCGCGGGAATGACAGAATATGTGCGCGGGAATGACAGAATATATAAGGCAGTTGTCCGACTGCACTTACAACTTATAACTTATAACAACTATCTGTAACCCAGAAATAAAGCATTACATTAAGAGTTAGGTAAAAATGATACCCATAATAACAATCGACGGCCCCAGTGGCGCGGGCAAGGGGACTATTGCCCAGGCTATTGCCCGCGAACTGGAATGGAATATTTTAGATAGTGGTTCTTTGTACCGTTTAACAGCGCTGGCTGCCAGTAAGGAAGGTCTGTCTCTGGATAATGAAGAGGCGATTGAAAAGCTGGCCCGTGGACTGGCGGTAAAATTTGAATCTATGCCACAGGGCTTGAAGATTCTGCTGAAAGGGGAAGATGTCACCGAAGCGATCCGTGAGGAGCAGGTGGGCATGATGGCCTCAAAAGTGGCGGCCATGGAAGGGGTGCGTGAGGCATTGCTGGCCCGTCAGCGGGATTTTGCCAAAGCGCCGGGGCTGGTGGCGGATGGTCGGGATATGGGCACTACCGTATTCCCTGATGCCCTGCTTAAAGTGTTTATGACCGCCAGCGCCGAGGAACGGGCGCAGCGCCGCTATAAGCAGTTGAAAGAAAAGGGGATTGATGTTAACATCGCCGCCCTCGTTGAAGACCTTAAACTTCGCGATGAACAGGATGCAAACCGAAAGGTTTCGCCGTTAAAGCCAGCAGACGATGCCATATTCCTTGATACCACTTCCATGAGTATTGAGCAGGTAACGGAACAACTGCTTGAACTTGCCCGGCAGAGATTTTCGCTTTAACTCCAAAATTTTAGGTGCCCGCGATGCGGGTGTTTGATTAACTACAACCCTGTTTAATCCTTCGGCAGCCTGATGTCGAAAATCCACGGTTAAGCAGTTGATATCTGGAAATTACCATGTCTGAAAGTTTTGCTGAGCTTTTTGAAGAAAGCATACAATCCACCGAAATGAATGTTGGCTCTATCATGAACGGCACTGTTGTCGATATTCGTGATGGTTACGTAACCGTTGCCGCTGGCCTGAAATCTGAAGGTGTTATCCCCGAATCACAGTTTATGAATGAGGCGGGTGAGCTGGAAGTTGCCGTAGGCGACGAAGTTGAAGTGGTGTTAGAAGCCATTGAAGACGGCTGGGGTGAAACCCGTTTGTCACGTGACAAGGCCAAGCGCGCCAAAGCCTGGAAAGTGCTTGAGAAGGCTCACGAAGCCGATGAAATTATTACCGGTGTTATCACAGGCAAGGTTAAGGGTGGCTTCACTGTTGAGCTGGGCGATATTCGCGCATTCCTGCCGGGCTCTCTGGTGGATGTACGTCCGGTTCGCGATACAGCCTATCTGGAAGGCAAAGAGCTGGAATTCAAAGTTATCAAGCTGGATCAGAAGCGCAACAATGTTGTGGTTTCTCGTCGTGCGGTTGTGGAATCTGAATACAGTGCAGAGCGTGAAGCCCTACTGGCAAGCCTGGAAGAAGGCAAGACCGTTAAGGGTATTGTTAAGAATCTGACCGATTACGGTGCTTTCCTGGATCTGGGTGGTATCGATGGTCTGTTACACATCACCGATATGGCGTGGAAGCGGGTTAAGCATCCATCTGAAATCGTTGAAGTGGGTTCTGAAATCGACGTAGTGGTACTGAAGTTCGATAAAGAGCGTAACCGCGTATCTCTGGGTCTGAAGCAAATGGGTGAAGATCCATGGGCTGAAATCGCTCGCCGTTACCCTGAAGGTTCCCGTCTGGTTGGCAAGATCAGCAATATCACAGACTACGGCTGCTTCGTTGAAATCGAAGACGGTGTTGAAGGTCTGGTTCACGTATCTGAAATGGACTGGACTAACAAGAACGTTAATCCTGCCAAGGTTGTGACCCTGGGTGACGAAGTTGAAGTGATGATTCTGGATATCGATCAGGAACGTCGTCGTATTTCTCTGGGCATGAAGCAGTGTACGCCGAATCCATGGGATGAGTTCTCAGCAACTCACAATAAGGGTGACAAGGTTAGCGGCAAGATCAAGTCAATTACTGACTTTGGTATTTTTGTTGGCCTGGACGGTGGTATTGACGGTCTGGTTCACCTGTCTGACATTTCCTGGGATTCAACTGGCGAAGACGTGGTGCATAACTACAAGAAGGGTGATGAGCTGGAAGCGGTTGTACTGTCTATCGACCCTGAGCGTGAGCGTATTTCTCTGGGTGTTAAGCAGATGGAACAGGATCCATTCTCTGATTTCGTTGCTTCCCATGAGAAGGGCAGTCTGGTGAAAGGTGTGGTAACGGCGGTTGATGCCCGTGCTGCGACTATCGATCTGGGTGATGGTATCGAAGGTACACTGCGTGCTTCTGAGCTGTCTCGCGACCGTGTTGAAGATGCCCGTAGCGTTCTGAAAGAAGGTGACGAGGTTGAAGCCAAGTTCCTGGGTGTGGATCGTAAGACACGGGCCATTAACCTGTCTATCAAGGCCAAGGACGCTGAAGAAGAAACTCAGGCAATGAAAGACTATGCTTCTGGCTCTGAAGCACCGCAAACAACCCTTGGCGACTTGCTAAAAGAGCAAATGGATGCTAATAAAGACGACTAAGTAATTGTTTTTATTAATAGTGGCCAGGGAAGGCTGCATTTTAAGGGGAAAAAAGAATGACAGATGATTCCATGAGTTCAATGATGAAGTCTGAGTTGATCGAAATGATGGCGCGAAAGCAGAGCCATCTGGCCTACAAAGATGTGGAGCTTGCGGTTAAAAGTCTGTTAGAACAAATGTCTGAGGCACTGGCCACAGGGGATCGTATCGAGATCCGCGGCTTTGGCAGTTTCAGTTTGCATTTTCGGCCGCCCAGAGCGGGTCGTAACCCTAAAACCGGTGACGCTGTGTCACTACCTGGAAAATATGTCCCCCACTTTAAGCCTGGCAAAGAGCTGCGTGAGCGGGTCAATCAATCCATTCAGAAATCCGAGTAAGCCTCGTTTTTCTCCAGATTCTCTGAGATCTTGATCGAGTCCAGCTGATGATTCGTTTCATATCCTTACTTGTTTTAATTCCTGTTATCGTGCTGATAACGGCCTTTTCCTACCGGAATGCGGCTCCCGTATCCGTGGATTTTTTTACCTTTGTTTATGACCTGCCTCTGGCGGTGTTATTGCTTGCTTGCCTGCTAATCGGTGGCCTTATTGGCTTTCTGGTGAATCTGGGGGTGGTGTTATCCCTGAAAGCCAGAATCCGTCAGCTTAAAAAGAAGAAAGCCGCCATGGCCAGTCTGTCTGATGTATTTAAAAATGCAGACTCCAGAGAGTCATAATTAAGCAATGGAAAACTACTGGCAATGGGCTTTGTTGTTACTGCCGCTGGCCTTTCTGGCTGGCTGGTTATTATCCAAACGACGTAGTAGACGCTTGCGCCGCCAGTTGCGCTTTTCCAATGACTATTTCCAGGGCCTGAATTATCTGCTCAATGATGAGCAGGACAAGGCGCTGGATGTGTTTATCAAACTGGTGGAAATGGACTGGGATACGGTTGATACCAGTCTGGCGCTGGCGGCTATCTTTCGCCGCAAGGGTGAAATCGATAAATCCATCAAGCTTCATCAGAGCCTGCTGGCGCGGCCTTCATTGCCGGCAGAATATAAATCCCGTGTATTACTGGAGCTGGGGCGGGATTACCAGCTGGCGGGCTGGCTGGATCGGGCAGAAGGCCTGTTTAATGATGTGTTAAAAGATGAGCTCTATGCTCAGGATGCCCTGCGTCATTTAATCGAAGTGTATCAACAGGAGCAGGAATGGCAGGACGCTATTAAAGTGGCCGAGCAGTTTCAGAAACAGGCGGATAGTGATTTTGCGGCCATGGTGGCGCAGTTTTACTGTGAGCTGAGCGAACAGCGTCATCAGCAGGGGGATAATAAAGAGGCGGAATCTCTGGCAACCCAGGCGCTGTCAAAAGATGAATCCTGTGTCAGAGCATCGATTATTCTGGCGCGCCTGGCTATGCAGGCGGGTAAGTATAAAAAGGCGCTGCGCTTTTTAAAGCAGGTGGAAGTGCAGAATGCCGGATTTTTGCCGGTGATTATCAATGATCTGTATCTTTGCTATCAGCATGGCAGCGGGGTGCAGGATTTAATTCAGTATTTACAGCAGCTGGAGCAACATTATCCGGAAGTGAATCTGTGTGCACCGATTAGCGAGCTGATTTTGCAGGAGCAGGGGGAGTCGGTTGCGCTGGATTATCTAACATCCAGTATGCTGAAAAAACCGGATTTGAAAGGCATACAGAAAATGCTGCAATTGCAGGGTTCAAAAGCCGTTTGTGAAGATAATCAGCTGCCGGAAGTGATTGATCAGATGCTTCAATCACAGCCGGAATATCAGTGCAGTAAATGCGGCTACTCGGCTAATACTCTGTTCTGGCTGTGCCCCAGCTGTCATAGCTGGGCCAGTATGAAACCCAGATAAAAACTAAGGAGCCTCTGATTAACTCTGGACGAAACAGTTTGCGTTTAAAATTCGTGGATTCAAGGCGTCGAATCGCACCCAATAGCAGGCTATTGGGAAGATTCGCAACGCTGAAGCCGCGTATTTTAAATGTGAAATGTGAGTTCATGAGTTATTCAGAGGCTCCCTAACAACGAGATTGAATAATATGCATGACCCGAAAGTCATAGTCGCGCTGGATTTTGCCGAGCAAAAGCAGGCGCTGGATTTAATTGATCGTCTGGAACCCTCGGAGTGCCGCTTGAAAATCGGCAAGGAAATGTTTACCCACTTTGGCCCGGCTTTCGTAGAGCAGGTACAAAACAAGGGCTTTGACTGTTTTCTGGATTTAAAATACCACGATATTCCCAATACAGTTGCCCAGGCCTGTTCGGTGGCCGCTGATCTGGGGGTGTGGATGCTGAATGTTCATGCGCTGGGCGGGCGCCGGATGATGGAAGCGGCGGCTGAAGCCATTGCCAATAAAAGCCAGCCACCGGCTCTGATCGGGGTGACGGTGCTGACCAGCATGTCCGCAGAAGATCTGGCTGAAATTGGTATCCAGCAGTCTCCCGCAGAGCTGGCATTGCATCTGGCCGCCATGGCCCAGTCATCCGGGCTGGATGGGGTGGTCTGCTCTGCCATGGAAGCCGGCGCCATGCGCCAGCAGTTTGAAGCGGATTTTCTGCTGGTGACCCCTGGCATAAGGCCGACAGGCAGTGCACAGGATGACCAGCGGCGGATTATGACGCCTGTGGATGCCATACAGGCAGGGTCCAGCTATCTGGTTATTGGCCGGCCGGTTACTCAGTCTGACGACCCGCTGGGT
>JALTRC010000055.1 GCA_026998145.1 Gammaproteobacteria bacterium | reverse complement strand
TCGCGGTTGTCAGCTTTTTAATGGTATTTCTGGTGCCACAATTACTACCCTTTCTGGAAAATATTGGTGGTGAAATTCCGCTGCATACACGGGCGCTACTGGCGACCTCCAGCTTTGTAGGAAACTATTGGTATTTATTATTTGGCGGCCCTGTTCTGGCTATTTTAATTCTCCGCCAGCTGGCCAAACGGCGACCACCGGTACGGCTTGCCTTAGATGGTTTTAAACTGCGGTTTTATATTGTGGGGCCTTTATTGCTTAAAACTTCTCTGGCCCGTTTTGCCAATTATTTTGCCATGATGTATCGCTCGGGGCTTACGGTTCTGGATGCGTTAAATATCAGTGAAAAGCTGTTAAATAATGCGGTGCTTGAAAAGGCGGTTGTTGAAGCCAGGGAAAAAATTGCCGATGGAGAGTTGATTAGCGACAGTTTTAAAGCAGTAGAAATATATCCTCAACTGGTAATTCGTATGCTCAAAGTAGGGGAAAATACAGGTGCGCTGGATGAGGCTTTATTAAATGTCAGTTATTTTTATAACAGGGAAGTCAAAGAAACGGTGGATAAACTGGAGGCGGCTATTACACCGGTGCTCACTATTTTTCTGGGTGCCATTATGATGTGGATAATGTCGGCGGTGCTTGGCCCGGTATACGACTCCCTGTCAAAGATGCAATTATAGGTTCTGTATGCGTCGAGTTTTTTATTATTCCGGTTATCGCATGACAATTTTTCACTGGGCAGGTGAAAAGCTGATTGATAGCTATTCCTTTTTACCGGATGAAAGTGGCCTGAATGATTTTAAACAGTATTTGATCAGCAGTGCCAATGAGCCTGTGCGATTACTGGTTGATGTTATAGAGGAGGATTATTTCAAGGATCATATTCCCCATGTTTCCAGAAAGGATCGTGAGGCGATTATTCGCCGCAGGGTAATACGCAATTATCCCAAAAGCGGTGACTGGTTTTACAGCCGAGTAGTTGGTCGTGATACGGAAGGGCGCAGAGACGATCAGGTTATTTATAGTGTGCAGACTAATCCTGATATGCTAAAGCCCTGGCTGGATATTATGGAGCAAAGCAGGACGCCGCTTTCCGGTATCTGGTCATTATCATTGCTGAGTGAAAAGCTGATTAAAATCATGGGCATCGAGGATGAATATAGCCTGCTTATGACTCAGCAGGTACCGAGTAATCTTCGCCAGAGCTTTTTTAAAAATGGTCAGCTGCATACCTCCCGTAGTGGAGTGGTGAATCTGGATGAAATGAGCCTGGCTGAGCATATAGTCAAAGAGCTTAATCAAACCTCAAGTTATCTGGCCAATCAACGGCATATCGGTTTTGACGAGGTATTGATGGTGCATATTATATGCCCGGCCCGGCAGATTGATATACTGCAAACACAATTAGAGAATACGGCTTTACGGCAATATCATTACTATGCGCTGGAAGACATTATAAAACTTTGTGATGCCGGGGATACCAATGAAGCCTATTGTCACGGTGTTTTTGCAAAATTATGCAAGCAACAAAAATTTTCAAAAGGTCAGTATGGGCCGCGCCATTTATTCCGCTTTTACTACCGCAAACTGTTTTCAAAATATATTATCAGCGCCAGTGTTGCGCTATTTCTGATAGCCTGTTTTATTGCGCTATATGTGTTATCAGAAATCAAGCTGCTGGACAACAATATCGCGGTGAATAATCAGCAGGCAGATTTTATAGAAGCCAGTTACCAAAAACAGCTGGCGCCCATTCAGGACAGACTGGATAAGGCGATAGGGG
>JALTRC010000054.1 GCA_026998145.1 Gammaproteobacteria bacterium | reverse complement strand
TGCGGCTACACACCTCCCCCACCGGTTTATGGTAGGCAATCACCTTGGGTAAACTTGATGACGGCTCTTTAATAATCACCCGTCGCCCGCTGAACATCACCGTGTCACCCGCCTTAACCGGCTCGCCGATGCTGGCGGTTTTACCATTCAGGGTGATTTTTCCATCGCTGATCCATTTTTCAATCTGCCGACGTGAACCCAGCCCTTGCCGTGCCAGTGCTTTTTGTATACGTTCTGTACTCATAATATTGGAATCATAATCCTGGAAAAAACTTCATGAAAAAACTGCTGATGTATTTATTGTTAATCGCTGTACATTATACGGCTTATGGGGATGCGCGCCTCGACTTTACTCGCTATACAGCATTGGGCAAGCCGGTGCCTTTCAGCTATTTGATAAAAGACCAGCGACTGCGCCTGCTTGAACCCGGCTCACAGCGGTTTAACCTGTTTAACAGCCGGCCGCCGGCTTTTATCAGCCTGAATCTGCAAAACGGCGATATCGCTCGAATGGACAAAAACATTTTAACGCAACGGGCCAGGCAACTAAACCAGAAACGTCTGCAACGCCTCAATAAGATTTACCGGGAGCTGGATAAAAAACGCCCATCCATGAATGAAAAGGAGCTGGAGCTGGCCGAAGAAGTTGAAAACCAGATGAAATATCCCAGACAATACGGCGCCTTTACCCTAAATAAACTGGAAAAAACCAATACACGTAAGGAAATTGCAGGGGTTGAGTGCCAGCTGTATACCCTCAAACGGAAAAAGAAATTACTTAAAACACTCTGTATTGCCAGCCAGCAGCAGCTGGGAATTTCCGCTGATGACTTTGCCACACTACAGGCCTTCGATGAATTTAATTACCTTATGCAAACAGAAATCATGCTCGCCATGGGGGATACGGGTTTTGATCTGGTATCGCTGAAAAGCCACCAGATAAATGGCGTGGTGATTGAAGAAAAACGACAGCAGGATAAACAGCAAAAATTACAGCTGATACTCACCCGGGTTTCCACTCAGACCATTAATAAAGAACAGCTAAAGCTCCCCAAAGTTAAGAAATCTCAACTAGAATAAAAGCCATTCCAATTCCTGTGTGAATGAAATGAAATTAAGTATCAAGCTGGAAAAAGTCCTCCACAAGCTGGGAAAGCGCTATTTTCCCTTTAACCACCTGAGCCGGGAACGCCTGCAGGAAATTCTTAACCACATTCGCATCGTTGAACTACAGCAGGACGAAATTCTGCAAATAAAAGGCAGCGACTCACAGGATTATCTCTATCTACTTGAGGGCCAGGTCGATATTGTCTGTGAAGGCAGTATCCAGATGCTCACCCACCCGGAAGAAACCCAGCGTCGTCCAGTTCTACTGCCGGACAAACAGCAACGTTGCAGCATTCTGGCCAGAGATGACAGTATTATTTGCCATGCCCGCCGGGATGCCCTGGACACCATAATCGCCTGGGACTTTATCGGCCGCCATAAACAGAAATCCCTGCAATACATGGACATTATCCGTAACACCCTGGCCTTTGGCGGCCTGCCTGCCGAGTGTATTGAAAAGGCCTTTTCTCGCATGCAGTCCCGCCAGGCCCAAAAGGGTGACACTATCCAGAGCAGCCAGTGTGATGCTTTTTATCTGATTAAATCCGGCCGGGCCGAAGTGCAGCGCTTTAATAGCCGCAGTCAGGACAACCTGGTTATTACGACCCTCTCAATCGGTGATATTTTTGGTAACGCGGCGCAAATATCTGGAAAGAATGTGGATGAAACCATCGTCAT
>JALTRC010000053.1 GCA_026998145.1 Gammaproteobacteria bacterium | reverse complement strand
GTCTTTAACGGGTTTTAGCCTGTGATTAAAATACCAGCTCCATCTGAATACTGTCCCCGTGCATCAGGGTTTTAATGACTTTTAAGTCGGCATGGCGGCTACCCAGATAAGAGCAGCAGGCAGCTACCAGCTCATCGTCTTTTTCATCCAGCGCCCGCATCAGGGTCATGGCTACATACTGGGCTTTTTGAAATGGGGTCGGGCTGGGGCAGGGCTGGCCGGCCAGATCGATGCCCTGATCCATATCCTCATCCATATTATCCAGAAACTGCCGCTGTTTGCCGGCCAGGCGCGGCTGGCGATCAAACTGTAAAACCACCTGATTATTGATGCTGACTTCGATTTGTTGCGACATGGGGGAACCTGCTAAAGAAAAACTGGCGCAAGCTTAGCCTGTGTGCTGCCCGCTGGCAAAAAAATTTCAAAAAAGGCTTTAAAATCAGCGCTCGACCGGTGATGTCCTTGGGTTAAAGCAGGGCATAGGGTAATATAGCGCCCCATTACATTAAGTGGCCCCTATGTTAGAAATCAATCCCATTACCAACCAGATAAACGACCTGCTTGAGCGAGTAAATTCGCTGAGGGGGTATCTTTGACTTTGACACACGCAAAGAGCAGCTGGAAGAAATAAACCGGGAGCTGGAGCAGCCCAATATCTGGGATAATCCGGAACATGCCCAGAAGCTGGGGCAGGAGCGGGCCCGTCTGGAAGCCATTGTGCTGACCATCGAAACCCTGGATAAGGGCCTTGCCGATGCCCGGGAACTGCTGGATATGGCGGTAGAAGAAGACGATGAAGAAAGCGCCGAGGCGGTGGTGGCGGATCTGGCTGAAATGGAAAAGCAGGTTGAGGAGCTGGAGTTCCGCCGCATGTTCTCCGGCGAAATGGATGCCAATAATGCCTTTTTGGATATTCAGGCCGGCTCCGGTGGCACCGAGGCCCAGGACTGGGCAGAAATGATTCTGCGCATGTATCTGCGCTGGGGCGAGGCCCACGGCTTTAAAACCGAGCTGATGGAAGTCACCCCCGGTGATGTGGCCGGTATCAAGGGCGCCACCATCCGCTTTGAAGGGGATTATGCCTATGGCTGGCTGCGCACCGAGACGGGCGTACACCGGCTGGTGCGCAAATCCCCCTTTGATTCGGGCAATCGCCGCCACACGTCTTTTGCCTCTGTGTTTGTCTCCCCGGAAGTGGATGACGATATTGATATTGAAATCAACCCGGCGGATCTACGCATCGATGTGTACCGGGCCTCAGGCGCCGGTGGCCAGCATGTGAATAAAACCGAATCGGCGGTGCGGATTACCCACCTGCCCACCAATGTGGTGGTACAGTGTCAGAATGACCGCTCCCAGCACAAGAACAAGGCGGCAGCCATGAAGCAGCTTAAAGCCAAGCTGTATGAGCTGGAAATGCAAAAACGCAGCGGTGATCAGCAGGTGCTGGAAGACAGCAAGGCGGATATTGGCTGGGGCAGTCAGATTCGCTCCTATGTGCTGGATTCCTCCCGTATCAAGGATTTACGCACCAATGTGGAAACCGGCAATACTCAGGCGGTGCTGGATGGTGGCCTGGATATGTTTATAGAGGCCAGCTTAAAGAGCGGCCTGTAACCTAACCCGAGAACAAGACCTCAATTATGTCCGAAGAAAACAAGCAAACTGAAACCCAGGATGAAAACAAGCTGATTGCCCAGCGCCGTGAAAAACTGGCGGCTCTGCGTGAACAGGGTAATGCCTTCCCCAATCATTTCCGCCGGGATTCTCTGGCCGCCGAGCTGCAT
>JALTRC010000052.1 GCA_026998145.1 Gammaproteobacteria bacterium | reverse complement strand
ATACAGACAAACTCGAGTTCAGATTGGGTTTGGGGGCGTTCTTTTAGCATACCCTATTATGAAAAAGTCCCAGCCTGATGGCTAGGACTTTGTCAGCAGTCTGAAAGGCCCCGCATTGCGGGGCCTTTTTTATTTGCAGGGCTAACAAAATACTCTAAGCTATAGCCATGAAAATGATAATCCTGTTACTCAGCTTATTCGCATCCGCCTCTGTACAGGCAGCCCTGTACAAATACACCAACGATCAGGGTGAAACCGTCTACTCCGACAAAGCCCCCTACGATGGGGCCACAGAAGTTAAACTCCCTCCCCTGCAAACCACTCCGGCGGTTAAATACACAGCGCCAAAAAAGGCGCCCGAATCAACGGATAACGAGCCAGCCAGCCCTAAGCCCGTACCTTACACCCGCCTTAAAATCACCCGCCCGGAAAACGGCAAAGCCATGCGCAATAATGCCGGCCTGGTCAAGGTGCAGCTGTCTATCAAGCCCAAACTCAATACTAAAATCGGCGACCGGATTGATTACCTGCTGGATGGCAAGATCATTAAAAAAGGCAGCAAGCTGAGCAGCCTGACCATTAAAAATATGGAACGGGGCGAACACCGGCTTAAAGTCCGCATCCGCAACAAACAGGGAAAAGTCATTAAATCCAGCGACACTATTACTTTCGTACTGCATCGCTACTCCAGGCTACATAAAACCGGGCCTCAATAACCCCAGTCCTGGTAGCCTAAAAAACCTCTCTTGCTTTTTTGCACACTTATGGTGCAAACTAAACAGCGACTCCCCGTACAGATAAAATCATCGACCATCAGATTTAAAACATTCTTTTTGTCGCCTTTAACTCAATGATTTTAAAGGCATTATTATGCCCGATATTTTTTGCCCTCAAACAAAAACACTCACGCCGGTTGGTTCACTTCTTGCAAGTGAGCTGAGCTATGCCAAAGCCTGTTCAACAAATCGATAATATGCAACGCACCATACTGGATAATTTAAGCACTGCCGTGGTTCTGCTGGATCATGATCTGCAGGTGCAGTATCTGAATCCGGCCGGTGAAAACCTGTTTCATATCAGTAATAAACGCGCCCGCAATATTTCCCTGGGCAAGATCATGTTTATTACCGATTCTTTTATGGCCCGCCTGCACCAGACCATCAATGACCAGCACCCCATTGCCGAGCATGAGGTCTGCTTTACGGTGGGCATAGATAAACAGGTCACGGTGGATTATATGATTACCCCCATACAGACCCCGGAGCAGGAGCCCATGATTATGCTGGAACTGTCCCAGCTGGATCGTCATTTGCGTATTGCCCGGGAGGAAAAGCTGCTGAGCGAGCAGAATGCCACCCGTAATATTATTCGCGGCATGGCCCATGAAATCAAAAACCCGCTGGGAGGGATTCGCGGCTCGGCGCAGCTGCTGGAACGGGAGCTGCCCAGTGATGATTTAAAGGAATACACCAGCATTATTATCGGCGAAACCGACCGCCTGCAAACCCTGGTTGACCGGATGCTGGGGCCAAAGAGCCTGCCGAAAAAACAGCCTGTCAATATTCATCAGGTGCTGGAGCATGTACGCCAGCTGGTGCAGGCAGAGGAAGCAGCCGAACATATTTATTTCAATCTGGATTATGACCCCAGCCTGCCGGAACTCATGGCTGACGGGGATCTGCTGATTCAGGCTTTTTTCAATATTATCCGCAATGCCATTGCTGCTCTGGAAGGCAACGGGGAAATCACCATTCGCACCCGCCCCCAGCGCCATTTCACCATCGGCCACCAGCATCACCGGCTGGTATTGCAGGTAGATATTATTGATAACGGCCCCGGCATCCCCGATAAATTACAGGAACAGATTTTCTTCCCCATGGTTACCGGCCGCGCAGACGGCACCGGGCTGGGGCTTTCCATTGCCCAGTCGCTGGTCAATCAGCACGATGGCCTGATTGAAATGAAAAGCCGCCCCGGAAAAACACGATTCACCATCTTTTTACCCTTAGGTACACAGGAATGAGCGAACAATATATCTGGATAATTGACGATGACCCTTCTATCCGCTGGGTGCTGGAAAAGGCACTGAGCAAGGCCGGCATGAAAATCCGCAGCTTTGAAAATGCCGACAGCGCCCTGCAGGCGCTTGAGGGCGAGCAGCCGGACGCCATTATCACGGATGTGCGCATGCCCGGCATGGATGGTCTGGAATTTCTGGATTTTCTGGGTCGCCAGCACCCGGAAATCCCGATTATTATTATGACGGCCCATTCGGATCTGGATAGCGCCGTATCCGCCTATCAGGGCGGTGCTTTTGAATATCTGCCCAAGCCTTTTGATATAGATGAAGCAGTGGATCTGGCCCGACGAGCCTGCCAGAAAAGTCAGAAGCAGTCCGAGCTGTCCAGCGCCCAGATACAGAAAGACAGCCCGGAAATGATCGGCGAAGCGCCGGCCATGCAGGAAGTTTTCCGCGCCATTGGCCGCCTCTCCCGCTCCAATATTACCGTGCTGATCAATGGTGAATCCGGCACAGGCAAGGAGCTGGTGGCCCACGCCCTGCACAAACACAGCCCCCGGGCCAACCGGCCTTTTATTGCCATCAATACCGCCGCCATTCCCAAGGATCTGCTGGAATCAGAATTATTCGGCCATGAACGGGGCGCCTTTACCGGCGCCACCTCCCAGCGGCGCGGCCGTTTTGAACAGGCTGATGGGGGCACGCTGTTTCTGGATGAAATCGGCGATATGCCCGCCGACCTGCAAACCCGCCTGCTGCGGGTACTGGCTGACGGGCAGTTTTACCGTGTTGGGGGGCACACCCCGGTAAAAGCGGATGTGCGCATTATCACTGCCACCCATCAGGATCTGGAGCAACGGGTCAAACAGGGGCTGTTCCGGGAAGATTTATTCCATCGCCTCAATGTGATACGCATTCAGGTGCCGCCTCTGCGTGAGCGCAAGGAAGACATCCCCGCCCTGCTAAAAATGTTCCTGCAAAATGTCGCCAGAGAAATCGGCGTGGAAGCCAAAACCGTAGCGCCAGATGTGGAGGCCTATCTATCCCACCTGGACTGGCCGGGCAATGTACGCCAGCTGGAAAACACCTGCCGCTGGCTAACGGTTATGGCCTCCAGCAATGAAATCCACATGTCCGATCTGCCACCGGAGCTGGCACCCGGCATTAGCAGCAGCCAGGAAGACAAACCCCAGCAAAACTGGGAAAGCGCCCTGCAACAATGGGCGGAAATGCAGCTGGATATGGGCCGCTCGGATATTCTGGCAGACGCCACCCCCAAATTTGAACGGATTATGATTAACGCCGCCCTCAGTAAAACCCGGGGAAAACGTCAGGAGGCAGCCAAACTGCTGGGCTGGGGACGCAATACCCTGACGCGGAAAATTAAAGAGCTGGAGATTGAATAAAAACCTATCCTTGAATGGGCTGGATACACTGAAAATATGGCGTCATAAAGAACAGCGCTTATAACGAGGGATTCTCTCAGCCCCTAATACCAGTAAGTGAAGCCCCAGGCTGTTAAAAGCATATAATATTCAATAATGCTAGCTCCCCTCTTTAGCAAAGAGGGGCTGGGGGAGATTTGAAATCGTTCCAGTTAAAACACGGTATTGGTAGAGGACTCAAAGCTGAACGTTTTTAAATCCCCCTCATTCCCCCTTTTTCAAAGGGGGAGGCTTATTTAAAAAAGTGGAAATATTATTTTTGACACAGAGGCACAGAGACGCAGAGGTTTCCGAAGGAGTCAGAGCCACATGATTCCAGCATCAATGTCAGTAAGTTAACCTCTAAACTGTTAAAACGCATGAAATTCAATAGTGCCAGGCTCCCCTCTTTAGCAAAGAGGGGCTGGGGGGGGGATTTGAAATCGTTCCAGTTAAAACACGGTATTGATAGAAGATTCAAAGCTGAATGTTTTTTAATCCCTCTCATTCCCCCTTTTTCAAAGGGGGAGGCTTATTTAAAAAAGTGGAAATATTATTTTTGACACAGAGGCACAGAGACGCAGAGGTTTCCGAAGGAGTCAGAGCCACATGATTCCAGCATCAATGCCAGTAAGTTAATCTCTAAACTGTTAAAAACGCATAAAATTCAATAGTGCCAGGCTCCCCTCTTTAGCAAAGAGGGGCTGGGGGAGATTTGAAATCGTTCCAGTTAAAGCACGGTATTGATAGAAGATTCAAAGCTGAACGTTTTTTAATCCCCCTCATTCCCCCTTTTTCAAAGGGGGAGGCTTATCAACCCGCCCCCTTAAATCTCACTCAATAAAGACTCCATCATATGCAGCGCCTGCCCGTGATAACCGCCACCAAATAAATTCAGGTGGTTGATAATGTGGTAGATATTGTAAAAGGTTTTACGCAGGCTATAGCCATGATCCAGCGGCCAGGCTTCATTATAGGCCGCATAAAAATCCCGGCTAAAGCCGCCAAATAATTCAGTCATGGCCAGGTCTGCTTCTCTGTCTCCGTAATAAAAAGCCGGATCAAAGATAACCGGCGTGCCATCGGCCAGCCCCGCCCCATTGCCGCCCCATAAATCCCCGTGCAACATGGAGGCCTGGGGATGATAGCTTTCAAACAGCGCCGGAAAATCCGCCAGCAAACGCTCACCTAATTGTTGCAGCTCACCTCCGTAGCCATTTTTTTTCGCCAGGGATAACTGAAAGCCCAGACGATTCTGCCGCCAGAATTCGATCCAGTTATCCATCATCTGATTAGGCTGTTCGGTAGAGCCAATCACATTATCATGGTGCCAGCCGAATAATGGCTGGCTTATCCGGTGCATGGCCGCCAGCTGCCTTCCTAACTGCGCCATATTGCAGTGACCACTTAAATCCAGCTGCTCCAGCACCAGAAAACTCTGCTCCTGATAAACACCAGCCCCTATCGCTTCGGGCACACGCACCGTATTTGTGCCGGCCATTTCCTGCAAGGCCAGGGCTTCGGTTTCAAACATAAAGGCCAGATCGCGCCGATTGGTTTTTACAAAATACTGCCGTCTGCCATCGCTGATGGTCTGCGCCTGATTGATGCAGCCGCCCCCCGCCGCCAGCTGTTGCTGACACTGAAATGGCTTGCCGGTCGCATCGCTGATCTGCTCGCTGATATACCGCCAGAAAGACATGCTTATCCCCCGTTTAATCCGTGTTAGCATCCCTGATTCATTCTTTTTACTAATTTAAACATGTCCGAAATACCCCTGCACCAGCAAATTTCTTTTTCCCAGGTACAACAGGTCGTACACCTGTTTTACCGCAAGCTACAGGCTCACCCTTCCCTGTCGGCTTTTTTTCGCCATATTCCGGATTTTACCGAACACGAGTATCGCATTAGCTGCTTCTGGTGGATGAGCATGGGCGGCCGGCTGGAGCAGCCGCCCCGCCTGGATATGATCAGCAAGCATATGCCGCTGGGAATCAGGGATGAAGATCTACACACCTGGCTGGCATTATTTGAACAGACACTGAATGAACAACTGCCGGCAGATATTGCGCACCAGTGGCTGGAAAAAGCCCGGAAAATCGGCGGGCGTCTCAAGCAGATTGTGATTGATAAAAAGCCGGCCGGCCTGCAAATACAGGAGCCTTAGATAACCGCTTAAGAAATACTCCTTGCAAATCCAGAATCGCGCCCTGAAAAGCCCTGCAGGGCGGCTTATACACAGCACTGCCTGAATAATCACCAAACTGCTCATTTTTTAATCAATTACAATCTGCCGGCTTATAAGTGATTGTTTTTCATGATATTTTTATTTGCTTATTTTTTAACCAATCTGTCATAAAAGCCTTTCTGGCAATAAAATAGCCCGCTTTTCCCAGTCTTTTCCACAGACTTATCCACAGGCATTGTGGGTAAGTTTT
>JALTRC010000051.1 GCA_026998145.1 Gammaproteobacteria bacterium | reverse complement strand
GGTTGTCATATCTGTGCTGATGTTTGCCCAACAGGCTACATCGATATGGGTATGGGCGAATAATCAGGAGACGAACATGCAGCAGTTGAAAAAACTCATGCATAAATCCTTTGTTGCTCTGGTGGGAAGTGCCTTACTGGCATTTTCCGCCGTAAGCAGTGCTGACAGTGATGAAAGCAAGTCTTTTATGCCTGACATTCCTGAGCCTGAAGGCAAAACAGAATGTGTTCGCCCGGAAGACGAAATGCGCAAGAATCACATGACATACATTCTTCATCAACGTAAAGAAACCATGCATAAAGGTATCCGTACGGAAACTTTTGCCCTGCATGAATGTATTAACTGTCACATTGATAAAGACTCCAAAGTTCGCTACGGAGACGACAAATATTTCTGCAGTAGCTGCCATAACTATGCCGGTGTCACCATCGACTGTTTCGAATGTCATAATGATCGCCCAAGTGATGAAGAAGCAGAACATGAGCACACATTGTTAAACAGCAATGCAAAGCAATCCTATGCTGATGCTTCAGTTAAGGGAGCCTCGAATGAGTAAGATGATTAATAACTCACGCCGCAGCTTTGTAGAAAAAACAGCTGTTGCAGCAGCGGGTGTTGCTATTGTACCCGGTGTTTTTCTACATTCCGTTGCTCAGGCAAAGCCTGATGACCAGCCTGTTTCAAGTCAGAACCGTTGGGGTATTTTAATTGACGCCAACAAGTGTAGCGATGGCTGTACAGATTGTGTTGACGCCTGCTTTACTGAAAACGGCATTGGCTCAACAGGCCGTCCAACAACCGATCCCCAGTGGATTCGCAAGGTTAAGCTAAGAGACAAGCTCACTCAGCACGTGGTTTCAATGCCCATGCTTTGTCAACATTGCGAACACCCACCCTGCGTAGATGTATGCCCGACTGGTGCATCATTCAAGCGTGCAGACGGTATTGTTCTGGTGGATCGCCATATTTGTATCGGTTGTCGCTACTGTATGATGGCCTGCCCTTATAAAGCTCGCTCATTTGTACATGAAGATATTACCGACCAAAAGGTTGTTGCCCCTCGTGGTAAGGGAACAGTTGAAGGCTGCACCATGTGTGTAAACCGCGTGGACAGAAATGAACAACCTGCCTGTGTTGAAGCCTGTAGCGCAGAAAACCACAATGCAATGATTTTTGGTGACCTGAAAGATCCCAACAGCGATATTTCAGTTGAACTGAAAAAGCGTGGCGGTAAACAGATCCGTGCAGATCTTAATCTGAATACCGGTGTACGTTACCAGGGTATTTAAACGCATAGAACTCAAGATTAGTTGAAATCACTATGAAAAAGATACATTTAGAAGAAATTGACGGAAACAGCCCCGGCTACTTTGGAATGCTGGCATTATTTGCAGCCTTTATTCTGGCGGCATTTGGTTCCAGCTATTATATGGAGCATAACGGTCACTGGGTAACCGGCATGAATAACCAGATCGTATGGGGTATGCCCCATGTGTTTGCGGTTTTCCTGATCGTTGCGGCCTCGGGCGCACTTAACGTAGCCTCCATTTCCTCCGTATTTCACAAAACCTTTTATAAACCACTGGCACCCTTATCAGCTATTTTAGCTGTAGCTTTACTAGCAGGTGGTTTGATGGTTCTAGTACTGGATCTGGGCCGTCCAGATCGGCTGATCGTTGCCATGACCAAATACAATTTCAAGTCCATCTTTGCATGGAATATTATTTTGTATAACGGCTTTTTCGTGGTTGTCGGTATCTATGCCTGGTTTATGCTGGATCGTACTATGA
>JALTRC010000050.1 GCA_026998145.1 Gammaproteobacteria bacterium | reverse complement strand
CCACACAGGCACCAATGGGCACACCATTGCCCAGCGCCTTGGCCAGGGTCATCACATCCGGCGTAATGTCGGCGTGCTGGAAAGCAAACCACTGACCCGTGCGGCCTATGCCGGTTTGAATTTCATCTAGCATTAACAGCCAGTCGTGTGTGTCGCAAATGGCGCGCAGTTCATTGAGATAATCCGCAGAAGGCAGCTTCACACCCCCTTCGCCCTGTGCCGGTTCCACTAGAATCGCCACCACATTGCTATTGCTCTCGGCAATTTTCTCAATGGCTGCAATGTCATCATAGGGGGCACGCACAAAGCCCTGCACCAGCGGCTCAAAACCGGCCTGCACCTTGCGATTGCCAGTGGCGCTTAAGGTGGCCATGGTACGGCCGTGAAAACTGCCTTCGGTAACAATAATGGCGGGGTTATCAATACCTTTTTGGTGCCCATAAAGACGCGCCAGTTTGATAGCCGCTTCATTGGCCTCGGCGCCGGAATTGGAGAAAAATACCCGATCCATGGATGATAAGCGGCACAGCTTGTCGGCCAGATTCTGCTGCTGACTGATATTGTATAAATTGGAAGTATGAATCAGTTTGGATGACTGCTCGCAAATGGCCCGGCTCACAGCAGGGTGGGCATGACCCAGACTGCATACGGCGATGCCGGAGAGGGCATCTAAATAGCTTTTGCCCTGCTCATCACGTAGCAGAGCGCCTTCGCCCGAATCAAAACTGACCGGCAGAGGCGCGTAATTTGTCATTAAATGTGCTGAACTTGCCATCTTCACAACCATCAGGGGCTGATTTTTAAAGCCCTTAAAAAACAAAAACGGCTGTCAAAAGACGCCGCAGGACAGGTGATTATACAAGAACCGGGGGCTTATTCAAATTATTAGCTTCTTTTGACGCAAAGGCGCAAAGGACGCGAAGTTTCTAATGGCTTTCTGGTCGTTTTTTTGAATATCAGATGCTGTGCGAGGGGCTTTGACTACAGGTTTTTTGTTTTTCTTTGCGAACTTTGCGCCTTTGCGTCAGGTTTTACCTGTTTTGGTCAGCTTGGAAAGCTCAATCCGATCAACGTCTTTAACCACAGGGGACACGGAGGCACACAGAGTTTTTTGTTTTTCTCTGTGAATCCCTGTGTCCCCTGTGGTTAAAAAATCACGCACAGCTTTTAAAAAACCAAACAATAAATTAACTAAGGTATCAGTGTAGATACGGGATAGGCTTTTTAAGCCGACAGAGAATTGTCGTACAGGCACAAAAAAGGACGCTACAGAAGCGCCCTTTTCCGTATCCGTGATGGATGTGGCCTAGAATGTCAGGCCGTGTCCATAACCAATCATGCATAACAGCATGGGGATGGATAATGCTGTGTTGGTGCGTGATGCCAGCAGCGCAACCTTCTTGGCTGAAGCAATGGTATCCGCATCATGGGTTAAACCATCCAGACCCAGAATTTTCTTCTGGTTTGGCCAGATCAGTACCCATACGTTAAACAGCATAATCGTGCCTAACCATGCGCCCAGACCGATAACGGCCATATCGCCACTTAGTGTGAAGGCATCGATGATACCCTGCATGCCGCCACCCAGTTGTGCCAGACCGCTCAGGCCGGTTAACCAGGTAACCGCCGCCGCCATGCGGAACCATAACAGAGCCGTAGGGGCAACGTATTTATTGATGGCTGCAGGGCCGGGGCCACCGCTGTCTGCTTCGCCCAGTGCCTTGGCTACGCCAGGAACCTGAACAAAGTTGAAGTAGTACAGCAGGCCGATCCATACCACACCAGCCAGTACGTGAAGCC
>JALTRC010000049.1 GCA_026998145.1 Gammaproteobacteria bacterium | reverse complement strand
CGATCTTCACCGGGCTGCAATGCATAATTTAACCAGTCTTTCCTGTCCAGTATATAAGCCAGCTTAACCGCCGCATCCTTAAACTGAATTGACTGCAGCCCCTGACCCTCTATCTCATCATTACTGAACAAGGGTAACAGGGATAGAACGCCCCAGATAAGCAGTATGAAAAACACCAGAGCTATCAGAATATTGCGAATCAGCCTCATTGCTTATGTCCCTCCTGATCCTGCCTGAATATCAGTTGCGACATACGGGATTCAACAAAACTTTCCAGCTTTTCCTTTAGATTATCTTTTGCATAAACCCTTTGCCGGGTTTTATAGCTGCGCGGATTCAGGTTAACCACCAGCGCCAGCCTGCCCTGTTTATCATGAATAAACATAAAGGTTTGCAATGTATTTATATCCGTAAAGCGATATACATTTTTATCCTGCTGTTTTATACGGCTCAGCAATAAAATATCCCGTCCCTGTTGATAGTCATTGATATCTGCCAGCATTTTTTTCGATAAACGACCAATATCGGTTTTATCCTGCTGCAGTATCTGCTGGGAAATATCTCCGTCATATACAGGAATATTCAGCGCATAAAATTCAACATTTAATAAACGCACATCATCCTGCTGTTTAAAGCTGGCACGCATTAAAGGTGAAACCCAGAGAATGGCAAAATGTTTGTCTGGTGTTGCATTCAAGTAACGTGACTGGGGATTCATACCCACATGATAACCAATCGTTGATATGGAGCCATCTACAAAACGCAGCTTCCAGTCGTCCTGGTAAAGACTGTTAACCAGTTGCTTCTGCAAAGGGGTCAGAGCTTTAAGCGTATCCGCGCCATCGGCAAATGCAACCAGCACATCCTCTTCCGGCATATTCTCACCCAGCTGCTGACCAAAGGCCCGGCATTGCAGATCCATTAAAACCTCATCACCTGCCTCGCGCAGTAACACCTGATTCACCAGATTAAACAAATTGGTTTTATTTGACTGGCGCAATAAATCTGCCGAGTAATCCTGATTAGCCAATGGATGCGTCCCGCCGATCAACAGGGCTCTGGCATGCAGGCGCTCAAACAGGGCAACGGATACCTCGAAGCTGTTAATTTCAAATAATGGTCGTGGCGCCTGCAGAATAAACGGCTGGCTAGCTCCCATTCTGAATACATAGGTTCCCCAGTAGCCCCGTCCGGGATTATTCATTTCCGCAAGAATCAAATAATCACTTGCTGACTGCACATGACGATAACGAATCAGGTGGTAATTCAATACCCGTGCAGCGCCATTAATCGTGCGCAGGTCTTCCAGTCCTTCCTGAGTCCATTCTCCATTGCGGTAAATTGTCTGAGCGGAATTGACCAGCGGCGTCAACACTTCCTCATCAAAATAAACCAGCTCTTCCAGCCTGGGTTTTCGATAGGCATTACTACCGCGGCTGGCAATTTCATTTTTACTGCTTTGTAACCAGCGCTGCAAATAGCCGTCTATACGCTCGGCGCCAACAAATAATTCTGCTGTCTGTGCATTCAGCAAGGGACTGATTAACAAGCGCCTTAAGCCCTGATGGTTAAGATACAGTTCCCCATAACCTTCCCGGCTAATATCCCGCTGGGGATTTTTATATGTGCTTTCCGCCCAGTTTATTTTATAGTCGCCAATCACTTTTTTTAGCTGATTCAGATTCAAACCCGGTGGCAAACGGTTTTTAACCCACAGTGCATTGGGTACTGTTTGCAGATCATACTTCCATTGATAACCCAGTGCACGAATCAGCTCCTTATCATAAGCCTGAACCTGTAAAACATTGCGTCTACCGGCCTGACGGTGAAATACCTCAAAATACAGCTGGCTGGCAGACAGGCTTTGCCGCCCACCGGATATCGCCAGACTACGTGCACCACTGACGCTGAATAGCGCCGCCACCCCTTCTATCAGCCCCCTGTCCTGTAAAGGTAATGGCAATTCGATTAATAACTCGTTTTGCGCCTGCAGGTTAATCACATAAGCCCCCCAGTTACGTTTTTCCTGAGCCTCGGTTATCAATAAATATTGATCCTCCAGTTTTTCAATCACATAACCGGCCTGGTAGAGTGAAAAGCCGGCCTGCTTAAGCAATGATTCATTTCCGTGACGGGCATAATCCAGCAACAGCCGAATCCCTTCACTGAAACGATCCACCTCCTGTGGCAATGGCATGGGGATCTCTTCGAAACGGCCCCGGTAAATATCCGGCTTGATACGGGACAGACGGGGTATCAGTGTTTCCGTTGTGCTCATTTTCAGGGCGCTATCAAAATCCGTTTTTTCCTTCCAGGGATGCATGTCGGGCAACAGGGTCAACAAAAAACCCAGCACACTGGCAATAAAAATGGAAACCAAAGATGTTTGCAGGGTAGCCCGGGTCATGCGAATGGCAATGCCCTTATCGTGCATCTTGATTGCCAGCAAACTGGAGAGCAGGAAGCCAAAGGCAAAATAATCACTGACTTTAATGTCCGGTGCAAAATATACCAGTGCATAAGACAGCAAAAACTTATAGAAGAAACTGACATTAAAAAACAGCAGCAGCTTGCGAGCGCCTTCAATACTCACATTGGCGAACAACGGCAATTTCAGAACAGCATTAGCCAGCCCCAGAATAATAAAGGCTTCAACAAATGAGATTAGAATTTTTGAGGGTTCATACCATTGCAGCGCCAGCAGAGCCGGCAATAATATGCCGTTAAAATCCCAGCCATATCGCAGATTCATGCGGGATGCCACAAAGGCGGTTGTTACCAGAATAATATAGGCCTTGGGACTGGCGAGTATGGATGCCGCCAGATCTTCGTACATATAGCTGACACTGCCCAGACCGAAATTGGTAAATTCCATCAGCACATAACGGACAATAAACCAGGTCACAAACAGGCTCACCACCAATGGCGGCAGACCTCTTATTACACCAGACTTCCAGAACTGGTTGGCCATCAGGGCAACAACAACCAGCCCCAGACTGTGCAGCTCATTTCGATAATCAAATACAATACCAAAATCGTGCAGGGCTTCACCGAACAGGGGCAACAACCAGCCATCAAAAGCGACTCGGGTGACAATACTGGCCAGTATCAGAGCAAAGAAGCGGTCCCGCCCAAATAGCGCGCTCCAGTATCCCCGCCGGGACAGGACTTCAGAAAAAATCCAGATCAGATAATAGGCCGTAATGCCTTCCACTAAAATCGCAACAACGGCCCATGGCTTGATTAATAAAAGTGGCACCAGATAGCCGGGAACCACCAGCCCGGACAACACCCAGCCAAAACGCAGATTAAAAAAGGCAACAACAAAGACACCCACCCAGACGGTGGTAATAACAGAGCTGGCCAGAGAGCTCTGGGGGAAAATATTAAGTGGCAGCAACCACTCCATTACTTATCTAAAAACCCGTTTATGCTGGTGATTAATTTATCCATATCCAGTGGTTTTTTAATAACCTTGTCCGCACCTGCTGACAATATATTCTGTTCGGTAAGCTTATCCCCCATGGCAGTCATTACCACCACCGGCAGCTTTGATTGTTGCTCCTCCCGCAACCAGTTGAGCACATGCACGCCATCCAGCACCGGCATAAAAAGATCCAGCAAAAGCAGATCCACTTCAGCCAGATGCTGTTTCAGATAATTGATACCATCCCTGCCATTTTCAAAGACTTCTACCTGATTACCTTCAAGGGATAGAGCCATCTGACTCAGTTCCCGTAATACCCGGTCATCTTCAACAATGACTATATTTTTTTTCTGTTTATTCATCGTTTAGCTGGAAGGCCTTCAAGGTAAACCGAAAACGCATTCCCTCCCCTATCACACTACTCGCCTCGAATTCGCCATCCCAGCCTTTAATCTGACTCGCTGCCTGGCGCAGATCCTGGTAATCATCGCTTTCAAGATTTTCATGACTTTCCAGATAAGCCTGCAATTGCTCATCCGGGATACCAAAGCCCTGATTGTTAAATTCAAATGCGATTTCATTTTTATCGCAGTTCATTCTCAGATCAATATGACTGTCTTCGAGAGCATCAGCAGACAATACCTTTAACAATGCCCTGAATGTCTGCCGCAGCTCTTTTGGCGATGCCATAACCAGCGGTGAACAGAAAGGCACATGCATATCAATTTCCACCGGCTTCTTCTGCTGTCGCTTTACTTCACTCACAGCCACCTTTAAGGCATCAATATAATCCACCGGATATTTACTGCTCAGTCTTGAAACCAGATCCTGCTGCACGATATTGTTGACCTGCTCAAAGTTACTGCCCAGCTCCAGAACTTTCTGCTTTATAAGCTGCAAAAGTCCGGTGCGTTTTTCTGTTGTGATTCGTTCATCCTGAACAAGGTCGCAGGCCATGGAAATTGACGACAGGTCATTACGCAACCAGCCACTCATATGCTCAACAACCTTTTCCTTCTGGGCATAGATTTCACGGATGCGCGTCATATCAACCAGCTCACATAATATGCCGATTAATTCAAATGGTCTGACCTCACCTTCGCCATCCTCAAGATCTGAATCACTTTTAAGGGCACTGACCATCATCATATAACCGGTTTTAACACCATCATGTTTAACCGGAATATTAATCGAGCCCTGTTCAAGTATCAGGTAACTTAAATAGTTTCGCGCTTCCAGCATGCTGCAACCGGACAGGCTGACAATCATATCGACAGCCGTCATGGAATAAGGCACCAGATCAATTTCAACCAGCATATCTGTCATGGATTTATTAACATGCACGACCCGACCGAACAGGTCATATAAAATAGCCGATGACTCAAGCCCGTCCATCAGGGACTCCATTACCGACAGTCGATGAGTCAAAAAGCTGATAGAGTGCTGAATAGAATCATAGGCGCCTTCTTCAAATTTCATTTGCAGTAACTGCATCATAAGGCTTTGCTGTTCCTGCTGATTCTTTTTCCATTCTGCCCGGTGATATAACAGCTCGGATATTTGCAGGGCAAACTGCTCAATAGCATCAATCAAACGGGCTTCATCAAAGTCTTCCGTCTGCTTAATTGTAAGCGCCCAGAAACCCTGTATATTGCCGGCAAAATTAAGCGGCACCAGATACTGGGTTTCATCATCCGCATCAATATTCAAATATTTGCGTTCCAGCTTTAAAGCGCCACCCAGCTCGATAGCCGTTGTATAGGGGGTACGCTGATAATCCCGGCGCATTTCACTGATATCATCCAGACTACAGTTAAGCGCCTTGATTTCACGCACCCGGTGATCATTTTCTACCCGCTCAAGAAAAATGGTTCGCTCCAGTGACAATGTTTGCGTCACCATATTGGCAATATGATTCCAGTGAACATCCGAGGAATAAAAATTTTCTGACAGCCAGCGATTTTCAATTTTGGCCGCACTGTTAAAGGCCATGCTCTGTAATGTATGCTGGTTATAACGGCTACGTAAAAACAGTACTGCCAGTAATACGGAAAATTCCGTGATTAACAAATAGCCTGGCATCAGCCAGAGCTGGCTAAACACATAGCTGCTATAGGCGGCGGACATAGTTAGCAATAAGAAACCCAGCACCGACATTAACTGGTATCGATCCGGTATTCTTAAAATTGTCACCAGCATTAATACAACCAGTAGCATTATGACAATCAGTAACAGGGCCGGATGAATCATCCTAATGGGGTTATGCTTTAACAGTGTATCCACTGCATAAGCCTGGTAACTGGAAAAATCCATCATGCCCAACGGGCTTAGCATTTTCATCATCAGCGGCAGTTCGGAGCCGATTAACACCACCTTGTCTTTAACCAGCTCATCAACCAGGCCACCATTTAAAACACGCTGATGTTTAATGACCGGTATGCGTCCAGGCCCCCCAATAAAATTAATAAAATATTTTTCATCCT
>JALTRC010000048.1 GCA_026998145.1 Gammaproteobacteria bacterium | reverse complement strand
AACGGGAATATGTCGGCGAGTATAAGGGGCCGGGTGAAAACAATCCGGCCAATGAATATACGGAAGACCTGCTAGGTGTGAAACACCAGATGTTGCTCATACCCCAGCGCCCGGGTTTTAATGCAGAATATATTGTTCCGGAAGGGCATTATTTTATGATGGGTGATAACCGGGATAACAGTAACGACAGCCGTTACTGGGGTGTGGTGGCGGATAAATATATTATTGGTAAGGCCTTTATGATCTGGATGAGTCTTGAAAATGGGACTTTAACCGATGGTATTGCCTGGGACCGAATTGGCACGACGATTAAATAGGATCACTTTATGATAAAAAATCAGAAAGGCTTAACCGCCATTAGCTGGATGTTTATTATTGGTTTTATCGGTACTTTGGCGATAGTGGCTATTCGTATTATACCGGCCTATATGACCTTTAATTCTGTGAAGGGGATTATGGATGGCTTTGTTGGTGATAAGGAAATCGTGGGGCGTAATCCCAAACATATTAAAGTGATTATCAACCGCCGGCTTTCCATCAATAGTATTTACACGTTTCAGGATAAGCCTAAGGCTTTTACGATTAAGCGGGTTGATGGTGGCCTGGAAATAAATGTGCATTACGAGGAGCGGGGGCCTATTTTTGCCAACCTGGATTATGTGGCAACTTTTGATCACACGGTTAATGTGCCGAATAAATAATGAAATTAGATAAGCGGATTGATAAATTACAAACACGACTGGACTATCAATTCAAACAGCCTGAACTTTTACAGGATGCGTTAACCCATCGCAGTGCCAGTTCCCGCAATAATGAACGTCTGGAGTTTTTAGGCGACAGTATTTTGAACTTTGTTATTGCCGAAGAATTATTCATTAAGTATCCCCAGTATCCAGAAGGTGATCTTAGCCGTTTGCGCGCCAGTCTGGTGAATAAAGATGGTCTGGCTCTGGTGGCTCAGGATTTGCAACTAGGTGATTATTTGCGCCTGGGCAGTGGTGAATTAAAAAGCGGAGGGTACCGGCGCCACTCCATTTTAGCCGATGCCGTTGAGGCAATTTTTGGCTCGGTGTTAATGGATTCGAATTTTGAAACCTGCAAAAAATTAATCCTGCGGCTGTATAAAAAACAGCTGGATAATGTGGTGGATCCGGCCCTGTTAAAAGATCCCAAAACCCGCCTGCAGGAATTATTACAGTCACGCAAACTGCCCCTGCCGGTTTATGAAGTCACCGACGTTAAAGGCAAGGCTCATCAGCAGGATTTTTCTATCTGCTGTAGCATTGATGATTTATCCATACAAACCCACAGTCATGCTGGCAGTCGCCGCAAGGCAGAACAAATTGCGGCTGAACAGGCCATTACGCTGGTACAGCAGCAACTTAAAGAAGCTAAGAAATAAGCATGAATGAAGCACCATCGTCTGAATATAAATGTGGCTATATTGCCATTGTTGGCCGCCCCAATGTGGGCAAGTCAACTCTGCTCAATCATATACTGGGTTTAAAGCTCAGCATCACCTCCCGCAAACCGCAAACCACTCGCCATCAAATCATGGGAGTGAAAACCACCGATGATGCCCAGTTTGTGTATGTGGATACACCGGGTATGCACAGTGGTGGTCAGCTGGCCATTAACCGCTATATGAATAAAGCAGCCAGTTCGGTGATTCATGATGTGGATGTGGTACTGTTTCTGGTGGAGGCCATGAAGTGGACCGACGAAGACCAGATGGTATTAAACAAACTGCAACATGCAGAAGTGCCGGTGATTCTGGTGGTGAACAAGGTGGATAAGTTAC
>JALTRC010000047.1 GCA_026998145.1 Gammaproteobacteria bacterium | reverse complement strand
AATAGACCATGAGTGATACCAACTACACCGACATCAGCAAAGACGGCCTCTGGAACAATAATGTTGCCCTGGTGCAGCTACTGGGCCTGTGTCCTCTACTGGCTGTTACCGGCACCGTCATCAATGGTCTGGGGCTGGGACTGGCCACCATGATTACCCTGATCGCATCCAATGGAGCCGTATCGCTAATCCGCAACTGGGTGCGCCCGGAAGTACGGGTACCGGTGTTTGTGATGATTATCGCCTCCATTGTGACCACCATCGAATTACTGATGCACGCCTGGCTGCATGAGCTTTATCTGGTACTGGGTATTTTTATTCCGTTAATTGTTACCAACTGCTCGATTCTTGGCCGGGCCGAAGCCTATGCATCCAAAAACCGGGTGCTGCCTTCCATGCTGGACGGCATGATGATGGGCCTGGGCTTTACGCTGGTACTGGTGGTGCTGGGAGGCCTTCGGGAAGCACTGGGCCACGGCACCCTGTTTTCCCATGCTCATCTGATGTTTGGGGATATGGCAAAAAACTGGACTCTGGTACTGGTAGACGACTATAGCGGCCTGCTGCTGGCCATACTGCCACCGGGCGCTTTCTTAGGGCTGGGCTTTCTGATTGCCATTAAAAATGTGATTGATAAACGCCAGGCACAGAAGCAGGCAGCGCCTTCTCAGCCGGCCATTGATCTTGAAGCAAGCTCTGCCTGATTCATGAACAAACAGAAACGCACGGAAATCTTCCGTCGCCTGCAGGCCGAAAATCCCCACCCCAAAACCGAGCTAAATTACAGCAGCCCATTTGAGCTGCTCACGGCGGTTTTATTATCCGCGCAGGCCACCGATGTGGGTGTTAATAAAGCCACTGCCAAACTGTTTCCGGTTGCCAATACACCCCAGGCAATTCTGGATCTGGGTGAAAAAAAACTGCTGTCCTATATTAAAACCATTGGCCTGTATAACACCAAGGGCAAAAACCTGCTGAAAACCTGCAAAATTCTGCTGGAAGAATATAACGGCGAAGTCCCCGATGATCAGGCCGCACTGGAATCCCTGCCCGGCGTAGGTCGTAAAACCGCCAATGTGATTCGCAATACGGCTTTTGGCCATCCCACTATTGCGGTGGACACCCATATATTTCGCGTCTCCAATCGCACTAAAATAGCGCCGGGAAAAAACGTGCTGGAAGTGGAAAAAAAGTTGCTTAAATTTATTCCCGATGAGTTTAAACTCAACGCCCATCACTGGCTGATATTACATGGCCGTTATACCTGCATTGCCCGTAAGCCCCGTTGCAGTTCCTGCATTATTGAAGACCTGTGTGAATACTCCAGCAAAACCAGCGATTAATCCAGACACACAAAAATTACCCGTCCTACTCACTTGCAATTTATCTGTGCTGTTCTATAAACATTACAGACCTGATGGTTATAAAAATATAAAAAACCAATGGATGACAGGGGCAACACTAATCCCACCTTCCTTAATGATAACGATGTAATCGTGGCCTGATCTTACGGCCATATTTTGCCGGGCATAATACGTGGATACCGCCCTCAATAATGCCCTCTGGGGCAAGGATCAAAAGTCGTTGTGCAAAAGTCGTATCAAATATCACTCCATGGGGTGTCCGAGAAAGACAGCATGCTGTTTGAATGCATGCTGATTCTGCTGGAAAAACGCACCAAAGCCGAATGGTCATTATCCACCGATCACAATCTCAGTGATATTGCTGTGGTGGATATGGATCAGGATGGACACCAGCAACTCTGGGAAGAGGTTAATCAACATGGTCGCGGTGTGCCGGTAGCCTTT
>JALTRC010000046.1 GCA_026998145.1 Gammaproteobacteria bacterium | reverse complement strand
GTAATCGCCGGCACAGATTCTTTGGCGCCGAAATTAAAGCGTTTCACCCGTGCCACGATTTTCGCCTCCAGTTCTTTGGCCTTCATATCACTGGATTCAATCGATGCCGCTGATACTCTACCATCCGGCTCAATGGTCAGGCGCAATACCAGCTTGCCCTGCAGGCCTGGATTCTTGCGCAGCTCACGATTATAGATACGGTACAGAGCCGCTTTATAGCGATCGAATACAATCTGGATTTCTTCATCCGTGCGGGATGGGCCGGGGCCATCGCTGAGCGGCCGCTCTTCACCAAAGAATTCACTGCCTATGCTGGTTTCAATGCGGGAGAATTCTACCCCTTTAATGCTATCGCCTACGCCACCTACGTCACGGCTCAGGGATGCTGTATTAATACCACCACTGGCACCCTCAACCTGCGCCGTGACAATGGAACGCTGTACCTTTCTGGCTTTCTGACCTTTATTACTGATGCGCGCCTGTGAACCCAGTTTTTCTTCTGCGGCACTGTCGATCAGGTCAGCAAAATTATCCTTGAAGGCCAGCAGCCCTGAACGCTCTGCCTTTTTGCGGGCCACCTTGGCTTTTTCCGTTTTCGGCTTGGGCACATCCTTACGGGGCTTTTTCTGCTGGTCTTTCTGCTTTTTAGGCTGCTCGACTTTTGGCGGCGGTGGGGGCGGCTCTTTTTTTACCAGTAGCTTGGCCAGGCGTTCAGGAATCACCACCGGCTCATTACGATCTGGAAGCGGAATATTCCACAGGGGGATGAGATAACCAAGAATTACACTGGCAAGTAACACCACGATCAGAATACGGCGAAAACGCTTTTCATCCTCACCCTGGCTGGCCCATGGCATACTCATTGGGGTAAACGGGTGTACCGTCATTTCCCGCTCAACAACAAACTCATGTTGCCGCTCATGGGCACGTTCATGGAGAATCAGTATTTCTTCATTCAGAATATTGATCTGTGCCAGAACACTCTGAATATGATCTTTATGCTGTTCTTTCTTCTGTTGCAGGTCTTCCAGCTGGTCTTCATACTGGCTGATTTCCTGCTGAATATTCTGTATCTGTTCATTAGCTTTTTCGGGCGTACAGTCCTTGCCCCAGAATAATTCACAGCCGCCCATTTTATTTAATTTATACAGGCGATCACTAATATCACTGAGCAAAAAGTATTGCTGACGACGGGCCATCATCTGATCAATCTGAATATCAATCTGTTGCAGCTCTTTTTCAAGCTCGGCAATACGCAGCTGCGCTTTTTCGATGCGCTGATTTAATTCAGTTTGTTGCTGAGTCGTCTGCTTATCCACTTACTTGCTCTGTGATGCTTTTTGAATAACGGCCAGGGAGATTTTTTCATAGCCTGCCCGCGTGCAGGTAGACATGACTCTCTTCAGCAGTTTGAAGGGGATGGTTTTATCGGCCAGTACGGTGACTTCTTTACCTGTGGCGACAGTTTTAGTGCTGGCACCTATAATGTTTTTTCGTTGTTGTTTTAAACGCTCAAGAATTTCGGGTATTTCAGGCTGTTGGGAATTTAAAGCATCATCAGTTGCCATCACCATCTGCCCCTGCACCAGAATATTTTCTGCTGTCACCAGCACCACTACGGTTTCCCGTGGCTTGGATTCAACCACTGAAGCCGGCAGGGTTATCTGCTTGGGCGGCTCCAGTACTTCGGTGGATGAGGAATTGGTCAGCAGGAAAAAAACTAAAATAGTGAATACATCCATTAAGGACGTAAGATTCATGCCCGGCAGCTTACGCTTGCTGCGGGACATGCGTTTCATGCGCCGGCTT
>JALTRC010000045.1 GCA_026998145.1 Gammaproteobacteria bacterium | reverse complement strand
GCAGCAAAAATCTCTGCAATGTCCCTGTCTTCTACTTCATCTGACAAACCATCACTACACAACAGTATTTTCTGATGTTTAAAAAATTGCCCTGAAATATGATCAACCTGCACATCGTCAATTTCCAAAGAACCCAGGCACTGGTAAATCAGATTACTATCAGGGTGATTACGAGCCGCCTCTGGGCTTATAACCCCAGAGTCCAGGAGCCTTTGTACCAGCGAGTGATCTTTACTGATTTGCCGTAGCTGACCATCCCATAGATAAATTCGGCTATCCCCCACCCAGGCAACATCAAAATCATTATCATGTGCCTGCAGGGCAACAACGGTTGTACCCATTCCAACCGAACCAATACCAGACTGGCTGGCCGCGATAATTTCATGGTGAGCAGCCTGTATGGCCGTTGTTAAGCCTGCGCCATCTGCAATCTGTTTGTTGATAATGTCACAGGCAATGGCACTGGCTACCTCACCGCTTTCATGACCACCCATGCCATCAGCAACAACCCACAGAGCATTTTTTTCGTCTACCCGAATGGAATCCTCATTGTGATCCCGCACCTTACCCGTATGGGTTTTACTGCCATATTTATTTTTGGCCATTCATTTTTCTCTATTATTTTGAGCCATTATGAGCAAATACCTGCAAAGCCTTCTTCCCATCTATGATACTGAATGTGACAGATAATTTGATCCACCATTTAATGACTCAGGCCTGCACGAACTTATCTTAAATAGCCTATATAATCAATAAGCTGGAAAACTTACAAACGGCGTACTGAATCAGTAAAATACTACCGAAAGTACAATATTATTTGTAACATTTAAAAAAATACAGATATAGTATGCTCTCGCTTACTGACTGAAATACGATGATAAAACAGACTCAGACAACAAGGATCCACAATGCCCAGCCGTGTTCTCTCGGTATTTATTAATCTACACGCTGGATTATTTTCCTCAATTCAATTAATGATACTCAACAACCTGTTTCTCATTTTTCTACTGTATCTACCCGTCAGCTCAGCTGAACCAGCAAACACGCTATCAGGCAATAACCGTCAACAAACAACTACCCATAACAAAACATTAATAAAATCATTTCAACTTCTAACACCCACCAATGCTGGCCTGTGCCAGACTTATGCTCCCTGGGCACTGGGTTCTCGCAGGTTACATAACAATGCTTCTATTCCTGAAAATGGCTGTATTTCCATTAAAATTGAAGCCACAAAAAATAGCCGCCTGTATCTGTATACCGAGACATTAAATGGAAATGTAACTCAACTAATGCCCAATACCTGCAATGCCATGAATATGGGTTTTAATATTCTGCTGCCCAACACTATTGAATATTTCCCTAAAGATGAGCGTATGATGCAGGGCATTATTCCCATTAAAAAACTTCCCGGCGTGTATCGCTTTTATGCTGTGATTACCGACAATATACAGGCAGATCATCAGCTGGCTCAGCTAGCCAACCAGCTCACATCTGTTTGCTCACCAACAAACAACAATAAAAAACCAGCGAGCAGCTTCAGTAATTTACTCAATCTGATTCAGAAGCAATCGGCCCAGCATATGCAATGGCAATCGATCTCTATACAACCATATAATTTAAGGAAGCTCTGATCAATTCATGAACTCACATTTCACGTTTAAAATAGCGACCAGACACATCAAAAGAAATAAGTCACTTTGGCCCCTAATATTGTGAATACACGATCACGACTACCTGTGGCAGGTAGTGTGGCGCCCGCACTATTTGAAACACTGCTAAGATCAAACGTGTAATCATTTACTTTTGCCGACAGTGAATAATTAACATTGGCAGATAGGGACGAGGTCCAGGATATACCGTAGCTAATTCCGGTTGTGTCACCTAGAAAGGTGATATCATCTGTGGGAAGGCGACCAAGCGATTTACCGTCAAGTGATGCATAAGCCATACTTGCTGTCAGCTGGCCGCTGTTGGCAATAACAAAAGGATAACTTGCCCCTACAAAAAAACCGGCATCATTGGCACTTTCCTGAAATGCAGTTCCACCATCTACAAGAGTATCGATAGAGGTATAGCCTGCAAATACAGTTAGATCCTGAACAAATGATAAACAGTTACAGCCTATTGTAAGATTCATAACATCGCTCGAACCCTTGTAACCAAGACCACCATCAAAGCTACCATCATCCAGCGCCTGATCAAGATCAGCTGATATATAAAAACCGTCAAAAGCCGCTACTATACCCAGATCCATACTCATAAAACTGGTATCTGCTGATACACTGCCCACACCATACTGTAGCATTTTATAAGACAAACCATTCGTTGGTATCCAGCTAACCGATGATTCTGCATGTGCCGATGCGGCAGCTGTCATGAGTCCGCCAACCAATAAAGACTTAATTATTCTATTCATATTAATCGCCACCTTTTTTAGATTAACGCAAGTGTAGTATCCAGTATGCGGCTTATCAATACAGGAAAAGATATTTCCATTTAGATAAGCCATAAATTTTTATTCACCAGGGCTTTCTGGATATTCCAGTGGCAGCCGGCCTGATTAATTCTGGAATTAAACAGGTATAATGCTAAAATCCAGCTACAATCATACGGTTCAATTTAATAAAAACAACGAGTTACAATACTCTTAGCGAATATCAGGACAAGGCATTGCTCGAATTACCCGGTTATAAAATCATCAAGGAAATTGGTCGTGGCGGCATGGCCAAAGTTTATCTGGCTCGCCATGAAGGGCTGGATCGAGATGTCGCCATCAAGGTCATGTTTCCTAATCTGGCAACCGACTCATCCTATAGTGAACGTTTTATCCGGGAAGCCCGTATTGTAGCCAAACTGTCACACCACAATATTGTGACTGTTTTCGATGTGGGAATCTTCGAGCAATATCATTATATCGCCATGGAGTTTCTGCCCGGCATTACTCTGGATGATAAAATCAAATCGGGAATTTCCGATAATGAAACCTTATCTGTTATAAAACAGGTTTGCGCTGGGCTTTATTATGCCCATGAAAAAGGCTTTATCCATCGGGATATAAAACCCGAGAACATTATGTTCCGGGAAAATGGCAGTGCCGTTATTACAGACTTCGGCATTGCCCGTGCCACAAAATCAGAAACCAAAATGACAGCAGTGGGAACCGTTATCGGCACCGCCCACTATATGAGCCCCGAACAGGCACAGGGTCAGGAATTAACCCCCTGCTCCGACATCTACAGCATCGGCATTATGTTATATGAAATGCTTACCGGCAAGGTGCCTTACGATGCTGATTCCACCATTGCTATTGTATTTAAACACATTGATGCCCCTATACCAGAACTAGAGGGTGAGCAGGCCAAATACCAGACATTACTGAATAAACTCATGGCCAAGCAACCAATAGACAGGTATCAGAGCTGCCAGGAGATAATTCATGATATTGAAGACATCGAAAAAGGCAATAAACCGACTCGGGCAACAGAGTTTTATTCGGCAAGCGAGCTGGGTGAGAATGCAAAAGAAACTCAGCTAATTGATGCTATCCCTTCAGCTAAAAAATCTCGCACAGGAATAATCATAGGCGCCCTGCTAGCTATTAGCGCAGCGGCGGCTACTGGTTTTTACTTTTTCCAGCAAACAGGCAATGACTCAGGCCTGCCAGTAGCAGATAAACCATCCGCAGCCCAGCAGCTGGCCATAGAGCAGCAGTTAAAAGCTCAACAACAGCAAGATCAGCGACAACAGGAAGCGGAGCGAAAGCGCCGTGAGCAGGCACTGATTGAGGCCACAAAAAAAGCCATACTTGAAGAACAGGAAGCTAAGCGCCTTCAACAGGCCAGACAACTTAAGCAAAAATTAGCACAGGAAGAAGCCGCTCAAAAGGCTCGCTCACAACGTCTGGCTGAAATGCGGCAACGGGCTGCTAAGAAACAGGCTCAGGAAAAGAAAAAAATTGAACAACAGAAAAAAATATCCAGCCTTCTACAGCAGGCAGACAATAAATTACTCAACAAAAAGCTCAATGAAGCTTACAGGCTATACCGTCGTGCACTAAAGCTGGATCATAAAAACAGACATGCTGTAGATGGCATACAGCAAGTTGCCAGCCTTCATCTTAAGCTAGCCCATAGCAGCGCATTAAAAAATCAGTTTGAAGATGCTGACAAACATATTCAAACCGTTATCAATATCGCACCGGCCCATGCAGAATTATCCAGGACACAAAACGAAATATTTAAACTGAAAAGCCAGTATCAAAAAGCCCAGCTGGATAAAGAACTGCAACTGCGTAAACAACAGCTCAGCAAAAAACGGCCCTCTACAAAAACAGAAAAAGCACCTGCTGAAGAAGCGAAAAAACCTCAACGCCGCTCATTTGGGAGTTTTTAATAAGCGCCTACAAAGCCTATTAAGCAAGCACGTAAAGAGATTTATAGTGAATCATGGCTTTTACTGGAACGATCATCATCCTGCTGCCATTTTTTTATTATATCTAAAGAGCTTTCAACATCCTGTTGAGGCACAACCACACGGATTAAATCATTTACCGGCAACTCGCCCATGGCGCCCTGTAAATACTCACCTAATAGCTAGGGAACCTCTGAATAATTCATGAACTCACATTTCGCATCTCAATTCTCCTGCTCCTGCGTTGCGAATCTTCCCAATAGCCTGCTATTACGCGCGATTCGACGCCTTGAATCAGAAGAATTGAGATACAAACTGTTTCGTCCAGAATTAATCAAAGATTCCCTAGGCTTCTATATCGTAGCTTTTGAGCAGGTTACGAACCAGATAGGCATCAACAATATTCTCTGCATGGTAAACAACAAACATCCTGTATCCCTGATGCACTGATGATTTTTTTAAGGAGCTACAGAATACCTAAAGGATTATTTGAGTCAATGCCTTCCATAAACGGAATTTTTCGATCACTGTTGGTGGTCTGATAAATCAGGCCGATCCAGTTACCGACAACAGCATCGGCGGAGTCACGCCAGGTATTATCCAGATGGGGAATAACCTGCGCTTCAGGAAATTCACTGATTAAATCCACGGGATTATCGCTGGCCTGTAGCCGGTAGCGGTATTCATTAAAAATAGCTTTTACATAAGCCGAAAAATAATGCCGGGGAAAGGGCGGGTAATCATCACGCTCCCCTTTGATATACAGTATCACTTCACGCTTGTATTCTTTTAATAATGAAATCGTATCGTATTCCGGGTGCCCCTGAAAAAGCACCTGACGAAAACCATCCGGTGACGTCGCCAGATGCACATGACCACAGTCGCTTTCTACCAGTATGTTTAAACCGGCTTCCTTAAACTGTTCGGCGGTTACCGCATTCCAGCGGGAATGGGGCACATCAAAACGGGTATTAATATCATTGGTTAAGGGATGCGACTGGTCCACCACCCGATGGGGAAATACGCCCCAGACTTTTTCCTCCTGGGGCTGGCGTCTTTGCCAGTAGGCAAACTCCATTACCGCATGGGTGGCCAGACAGGAGCACAGGGTTGATGTTACATTTTCATAGGCCCAGTCCACCACTTCTTTCAGCGGCTTCCAGAATGGCTGGCAGGATAATTCGGCGCCAATCACATTTGCGCCGGTAATAATTAAACCATCCAGCCCCTGCTCTTTTATTTGCGTAAAGCTTTCATAATACTGATCGATATGTGCCTGGGCATCGGCGCCCCGGGTAATTTCTTCCAGCGTAAAGGGATGCACATAAAACTGGGCAATAGGATTACTCTCACCAATCAGCCTGAAAAACTGCCGCTCGGTGGCCGCCAGTGCCGCATCGGGCATCATGTTCAGCAGGCCGATATGCAGCTCACGTATATCCTGATGCAGGGCAAAATCCGGCGCCAGTACCCGGATACCTTCGTCCTGCAAACGTTTAAATGATGGCAGTTGATTATGTGCAACCAGTGGCATTACTGATTCCTCTGAATAGCCGTTTCAAGCAGTTGAATAAAATCGTCTTCGTTTTTCACTTTTGCCACTTCTTCTGACGTCACCGTATAACCATGGGGTTTGGCAATGGCTTCGTAACGTGGAATACGTGAATGAAATAAGCGGGGGAAAACCCAGCGGGTAAAATCATCCGGTTCCATTTGCGCCGCATATTGCAGATTATTTTCTGCCAGATAAATAGCCAGCTGTTCCTCTAAAAACTCCGGCCGGTAATATAAGGGCTTAGGGGCACTTTGTGCGCGGGCAATTAATTTATCTTCTTCGGCTTTATTGGTGACCTGAATATATAAAATCAGTGTGTGGTCAACGAGGGTTTGCAGGGCTTCATCATTATCCAGCTCGCACAGGCTGCCACCCACATCATTGACAAAATGATCGTAACCATAAATATTCTGCGCCTTGTTAATAAAATCGGGCACGTCCAGCATGGTGGCAATTTCTGCCTTGCGATACTGGGCCTGGCGTTCAATAAAATCTTCCAGCTCAACGCCGCCCTTCTCCGGGTTACCCAGCTTACCCACATAGCTGAGCACCGGCCCCAGATCATGCACCTTTATATTATTGCGAATATAAATCCAGTCATTACGCAGCAGCTCTTTTAAAAACGGTGTCTGCATGGCCTGCTGCTTGATCATATCCAGAATCAGCTCATCCAGATAACGGGTGCCGATGCGATAGTCACCGGAAAAATGAAACCAGTGACTATCACGCAACAAGGTGGATAAATAGGTTTTACCCACACCGGACATACCCAGCAGGGTAACTTTTTTATGTTTCCAGTCGCGGAACTCTTGCAGGGTAAATTTCACACACACTCCAGATTCAAATAAACTGTGGCTGATTATGCCGCATTAACCGCCCTTACGAAACTACCGAATCTGGCAACTATAAACATATACTGCTAGTATCCGTTTAATTCGATTCAAATAGACAAAAAATGCATGATTAAGCCTCGCCATGTTTTAATGGTAATTCTGCAGGCGCCCTCAATTCTTAATGCACAATCAACGGACGATTTCATTTCAGAGAGCGATTTTCTGGATGACTTACCGGTTATATTATCGGCCACTCGCCTGAGCCAGCCGTTAAAAGATGCCCCCCAATCCATGACGATTATTAATCAGGATTTAATTCAGGCATCCGGCGCACAGACAATTCCCCAGATACTTAAACTGGTTCCCGGCTTTCAGGTGGGCCAGGTCACCGGTAGCATTCCCACCGTTACCTATCATGGCATGAGTGATCGCTATGCCCGCAATATGCAGGTTTTAGTGGATGGCCGCTCAGTTTACGATGCGGGCTTTGGCGGTGTTAGCTGGCTCAGCCTGCCATTGAATCTGGATGACATTAGCCGTATTGAAGTGAGCCGCGGCCCTAATGCGGCGTCTTATGGTGCCAATGCTTTTTCTGCTACGGTTAATATCATCACCAAAGATCCTTCTGAACAGACAGGCACCCAAAGCAAAATCACCGGCGGTGGGAAAAACACCCGCCAGATAAGCATCAGCCACTCAGTGCAGGCAGGCAAACTGGATTACCGTATCAGCGCCCGCCATAAAGAATCCAGCGGCCTGATCTCCCGCTATGATGATTACAGTGTTAACCAGTTTGCCCTGCGCAGTGATTACCAGATTAACCTGACCGACAAACTCCTCTTTGAAGCCGATTACAGTGGCAGCCAGCAGAATGATGGCTTTGATGTGTTTCCGCCGGATACAGAAACCGTTTATCAACCCCAGCGGGATGTTGATTTCCGTTACAACAGTCAGCAGATAAAATGGAGCCACTCCCTGGCCAGTGAAAATGAAATATCCTTACAGTTTTATCATAATCATCAGGATATTCGCGATAACTTCCAGACCATGCTGTTCTCCGAGTTTGACCCCAACCTGCCTGTGCTGATTAATGCCTTATTCGCCGAACCCGATCAACGTCTCAGGCTGGGCAACAGCATCTTTAGCCAACGTTATGATCTGGAATTCCAGCATAATCTGCGCCTGAATCCTGACTGGCGACTTTCCTGGGGGCTGGGCAGCCGTATAGATACCGCTGAAAGCCCGGACATGTTTGCCACAAACAACACCTACCAGCGCCGTCATATACGCGGCTTTATCAATACTGAATGGCATTTCCAGCCGGATATGGTAATGAACGCCGGCACCATGTATGAAAACTATCGGGGCTATACGCCCATCTGGTCACCGCGGCTGGCCCTGAACTATCACCTGAATCCCGAACATAGCCTACGCATCAGCGCCACCCAGGCCTACCGCATGCCGACCCTTATCGAAAGTTACACCGATAATCGCGCATTTTTTCAAGATGGCAAAACCTTTGATTTTGTTACCACCAGCCAGAATCCACAACCCGAGCGAATTCGATCATATGAAATTGGCTATATCGGAGAAATCAGCCAATACCAGCTGCAATGGGACATTAAATTATTCAAAGATGAACAGAGCAATCTGATAGGCCAGCCCAAAGACACCCAGTGCCTGGAAACACTGGATGGGGATGCCAGCGTCTGCGATGCCTTTGACAGTATCGGCGTCACCAACTACCGGGGAGCCTACAGTTACGATAATGCTGGCAAAGCCATTATCCACGGGCTGGAAATCAGCAGCCGGTGGCAGGCCAGCGAACACACATTACTACGCCTTGCCTATAGTTACACCCACTCAAACAGCCAGATATTTCGGGATATAAACCAGACCTCACTGGAACGCTTTACAACAGAAACACCCACACGCACCTACAACCTGATGTTGCTGCACAACTGGACAGAAAGCTTCAACAGCAGCCTGATCTTTTATTATCAGGACAAAATACGCTGGCGCGGAGAAGGTAATAACACCCCCCAGTATCAGCGACTGGATGCACGCATCAGCAAACAGCTTAAAACCGCCCACTATCAGGCTGAATTTAATCTGATTGCTCAAAATATTGGCGCCAGCTACATTGATTTCCAGCAGGAAAATATTATTAACAGCACTCTGCTGGCTGAACTGAAGCTATTTATCGAATAAGTAGGGGAAATTTATTGACGCTGGCAGGCGGGTAATATACCCTTCTCCGCCTTGTTTAACGCACAGCTAAGCAAGCTTTAGAGAGGTGGCCGAGCGGTCGAAGGCGCACGCCTGGAAAGTGTGTAAACCGAAAGGTTTCGAGGGTTCAAATCCCTTCCTCTCTGCCAAATATAAAGCCACCCACCGGGTGGCTTATTTATGTACCGATTCCTACCATCAACATCACCCATCTCACATATAGATATATTTTCACAAAATTAATATTAATCATGTAGCTCATCTATATCTCTACTATAATTGTGGTGATTTAATGATTTCACTCTTAACCCCAGACCGATAATTAGACTGCATGACCCCAGCTGATCATAAACCTTCCTCCATCCAGTTAATGCAAATCGAGCTTCTGTTTAAGGGCCTGTCCTTTTCGACAGCCGGCAGCCTGGTGGTTGCACTGGCCATTGTATTGATTATTGGACCACGTACCGATCAGCAACTGGCCTGGGAATGGTTTGGCTTTTTAAGCCTTGTCAGCATTTATCGCTGGCTGAGCCATTATTTTTATTCTGGCCTGATACTCGGCAGCCGGGTCAGTCATAAATGGGGGCGCTTGTTTAACAGTGGCGCCTATATGGCAGCCATCACCTGGGGTGCATCCATGTGGCTGCTGTACCCGGTTCATTACCCTGAATACCAGGTATTAATGATTCTGGCTCTGGCCGGTGTTGCCGGTGGTGCGCTGGCAGTTCTGTCCTATGATTCAAAAATTATTATTTACTACCAGGCCATTTTGCTGGCCTGTATTGAGAGCCGGCTATTGTGGGAAAATCAGCCTTTTAGCATCGAGCTTGCTGTTCTTAGCCTGTTTTATTTTGGTTTTTTAATGAAAGGCGGCCATGAAATAGGCCGTAATTATGAAGAGCTGATTAAGCTTAGATACGATACCGAAAAACATAATCTTGCCCTGCTATCCACCACCGAAGAAATTGCCCGCATTGGTTACTGGCAATGGGATATGCTGTCCCCCTTTATAAAACTCTCCATTAATCTGGCACGCATGTGCAAAACAGATCAATCACAGGTTACCATGAAAACCTGCCTTGACAAGGTACACCCTGATGACCGGCGCCGGGTAAAAATGGCCATTGAATCGGCCATTGAAACAGGCCAGGACACCACTGTTGAATACCGTATTCGGGCAGAACAGGGTGATGACTGGGTAATTATGAATCAAATCATCAAGCGCATTGAAACCACTGAAGGCGAACACGCCCTGCTCGGCACAGTACAGGATATTTCCATTATCAAATCAGCTGAGAAAAAGATTTTTGATATGGCCTATTTTGATGAACTGACCGGGCTGGCGAACCGTAGCCATTTTCACCAACATCTGGATGAACAAATCAAGCAGGCTAAACGTCAAGATAAAAGCCTGGCCATTTTATATATTGATCTGGATGGCTTTAAGGAAATCAATGATACCCTGGGCCATGACCGGGGCGATGAGTACCTGAAAGTTATCTCCAGTCAACTTAAAAATCTGCTCAGGGATGTGGACTTTATTGCCCGCCTGGGCGGTGATGAATTCTGTATTATTCTCAGTGAGATCAACAGGGGCATTGATGCCAGCATGGTCGCGGATCGCTGCCTGGCATTATCACAACAAACCATTGAGCTGGACACGCAGCAAATTCACCCCAAGATGAGTATCGGCATTGCCACCTACCCGGAAGACGGAGATCAGGCCAATACCCTGCTAAAAGCAGCCGATACCGCCATGTACTCGGTTAAGCAGAGCAGCAAACACACCTATGCGTTTTATAATCCGCAGATGACATCCGATTCCATTGCCCGCTTACAGCTGGAAGCCGATCTGCAAAAAGCCCTTGAAAACGATGAATTCGAGCTTTGGTATCAACCTAAAATTCACCTGGGCACAGGCAGAATGAGCGGTGCGGAAGCCCTGATTCGCTGGCAGCATCCCCAGCGGGGCATGGTGCCACCGGATCAGTTTATCAGCACGGCAGAACGCATGGGGCTGATTAATAAAATCGGTGAATGGGTATTAATAACCGCCTGCAAACAACAGCAAAAATGGAAGCAGCAGAATATTCACCTGAGCATTGCCATTAATATTGCCTCTGGCCACTTTAGCTCTCAGGGGTTCACGGAAAAAGTCGAGCAGGAATTCAAACGTTTTGAGCTGGCTCCCGGTGATCTGGAAATAGAAATCACCGAAAGCCAGACCCGTAACCCCGAAGAACATATTAATATCTGCCGCCAGCTACAGGCCAAAGGTATCCAGATCGCCATTGATGATTTTGGCACCGGCTACTCATCTTTATCAGTGTTAAAACAACTGGAAATCGACACGCTGAAAGTGGATCGGGAATTTATCCGTGAACTGCCCCATGAGCCCGCCGCTGCCCTGATGGTAAGCACCATTGTGAATATGTCGCTGGCACTGGGTTACAATGTGGTGGCCGAAGGGGTGGAAACCCGTGAGCAGGCAGAGTTTTTGCGGGATCTGGGCTGCCCGCTGGTACAGGGCTATTATTTCAGCAAGCCGGTAACCGTTGCCCGCATAGAAGAACTGGTAGACACCCATTTTCAGATTGATCAACAGGATGCACTGGTAAGCTAGGGAGCCTCTGATGCCTGTCATCCCCGAGTGCTTTTATCGAAAGATCCACAGGCCTGTTGAGGCACAGCCTGAATCAGATCAGCCCGCTCTTTAGTGCATTTTGATAAGCCTGTTTGGATTCACCCGAAGCATCCACACAAATATTCAGATCCCTGAGCACCCCATCATTAATCGAGTAAATCCAGCCATGCACCGATAAATCCTGACCCCGGCTCCAGGCATCCTGAACAATGGTGGTATTCACCACATTAAGCACCTGCTCCACCACATTCAGCTCACACAGGCGATTCAGTTTTGCTTCCGGCTCTTCGATTTCAGCCAGCAACTGACGATGCTTGCCGCGAATATCCTTTACATGCTGCACCCAGTTATCAATCAGCCCCAGCCGGGCATCATCCAGCGCCGCCTTAATACCGCCACAGCCGTAGTGACCACAGACAATAATGTGTTTGACCTTCAGCACATCCACCGCATATTGCATCACCGATAAACAGTTCAGATCGGAGTGCACCACAACATTGGCCACATTACGATGCACAAACAGCTCACCCGGCGGCAGGCCGACGATTTCATTGGCAGGCACACGGCTGTCTGAGCAACCGATCCATAAATACTCCGGTGTCTGCTGGTTACGCAACTTTCGGAAATATTCCGGGTCTTCTTCCTTGCGGGCATCGGCCCAGTCAAGATTGTTTTCAAACAGATGTTTTAAATGTTTCATAATGATACGTCGCAGCCCTTATTGGCGTTATTGTGTCACAAATACAGAATCAGGAATATATGGAATCACTAATACTCTGTACATGCCTTCCCCAGGGTTTTATCATGCTGAAAGCTCATAACAGTCACACCTTAATCGCGGTATTTGAATGAAGACCCTTACAATAGTTTCATTGCTGATCGTATTGATAACGTCCTGTAGTTACCAGCCGGTCAAGCCATGGGAAAAAGATATTCTGGCCAAACCCACCATGGCGCTCACACCAGACAAGGTGGACAGTTTTCTGGATGAGCATATTTATTTCAGCAAGGAAGCCTCAACCGGCGGCCAGGGTGTAGGCGGCGGAGGTTGCGGATGCAATTAAAATCGCGCAAAAAATCCATTAAAAGTCAGCTGGCGCTGGCCAGTTGCAGCTTACTGCAGGCCACCAGCCAGCAGGCTTCAGCCAGCGACTGGGATATTCAAACCGATGTGCTGCTATACACAGAAGGCACTGAGCGGGTTAGCCTGATGGAGCCGGTAATCAACGCCAGCAAGGAAATCGCCGATGATGAATTTGTGGATATTAAACTGGTATACGATGCCCTCACCGGCGCCACACCCAATGGTGCCCATGCCAGCAGCCAGGCACAAACCTTTACCACGCCCTCTGGCAACTCGGCCTATACCATTGGCCCCAACAAGCTCCCCTTAAATGATACTTTCCGGGATATTCGGGTATCGGTACTGGGCGACTGGAACTATGCCCTGAACCGCCTCACCCGTATTAACTGGAGCGGCAGCCTGTCATCAGAAATTGATTACAAGTCCCTGTCCGCCGGCGCCACCTTAAGCCATGACCTTAACCAGCGAAATACCACCCTTACCGCAGGGCTGGCCTTTAGCTCGGACAGACTCGACCCCATTGGTTCCATCAACACCCCCTTTGCCCCCATGATCCGCGCCGGCAGCGCCACCCCCCAGCCCAAGGGCGGTACAGAGTCCAAAACCACCACCGATCTGCTGATCGGCTGGACTCAGGTAATCAACCGCACCACCCTGATGCAGCTTAACTACTCCATCAGCCAGGCCAGCGGCTATTTAACCGATCCTTACAAAATTCTCACAGTAATTGACCCGGCCACCGGCCTGCCCACCAGCAACCTCAATGCCGACGAGCTGCCCTATGTGTATGAAAAACGCCCGGACAGCCGCAGCAAAAACGCCATTTTCTGGCGCGGCGTGCACCATCTGAGCGAAGATGTGGTAAACCTGTCCTACCGCTATTACTGGGATGACTGGGGCGTCAGCTCCCATACCCTTGATTTGCACTACCGCTATGAGCTGGGTGGTGGCAGCTATCTACAGCCCCATGCACGCCTGTATCTGCAATCCGCCGCAGATTTCTACCGCCACAGCGTCACAGATGGCAGCCCGCTGCCCGATTATGCCAGCGCCGATTACCGCCTTGGGGAAATGACATCCACCACCATCGGCCTGAAATACGGCAAACCCACGGGGCATAATCAGGAGCTGTCCATGCGCGTGGAGCTGATGCAGCAAAACTACAGCACGGTAGGCACACTGGTAGGCGACCAGCAAAATCAGGACATGACCCCGGCTCTGCAGGCACTGATTCTACAGTTGGGCTATCACTTTTACTGGTAGCCTTATGTCGGATTAAAAAGCTCAATCCGACCTACAGCCTGGTAAGCCTTCTCCTCCGTATAACTCGTCATACCCGCGCAGGCGGGTATCCAGCAAGCCTGCCATATCTCCCACAGTCATTGCCTGTCTGTATTCCTATATAAAAAATACTCATTGCATACTTAATGATATGAATTAGCTAATCCCCGCCAACCCTTTATCATTAGACCTCCTGAAAATACCCGATTTTTTGTGAGCAGAATTTACCTATTGGGGCGCCCAGGCATAAATACTCGCGCCGCAAGATAATGATTATCCGGTTAAACCGGTTTGAGGATAGAGGAGAGTAATAATGATAAAGCCACATGGTTCTGACGAACTGAATCCATTGTTCGTATACGATACCGCCGAAAACGAAGCCCTGCAAAAAGAAGCCGAAAGCCTGCCTTCCCTGCTGGTTAGCTCTGCGACAGCCGCCAATGCGGTCATGTTAGGCGGTGGCTATTTCAACCCCTTAACCGGTTATATGAACAAGGCTGATGCCCTGTCTGTTGCCAAAGACATGAAAACCACTTCCGGCCTGTTCTGGCC
>JALTRC010000044.1 GCA_026998145.1 Gammaproteobacteria bacterium | reverse complement strand
CCAGCAAATGCACGGCACCAGCAATCGCAATGGTTAAAATAATAATTGGTGCCGATGCGGATGGCGGAGTGAGTTTAATGCCCAGCCAACCGGCTGTGCCCATGCCGATCATAATGGAAAACAGTACCAGTACCAGGGTTGTAATGGTACCGCTAAGCCCGCGCAGTAAAATAAACAGAACCACGGCAATCACCATAAAAGCCAGAGGTATGAGGGTTTTGGCATCGTGCTGACTGGCTTCTGGAAAGGCGTTATTCATCATAATCATGCCCGCCAGACGAATATCCAGCTGGGGATATTTTTGCTTCATGTCTTTGAGCATTTTGCGTACAAACCCAACTACCTGGGGATTTTCTTTCATCTGATCGATGCCGGGTAATTGAATAATGACATTTACCCCGGTTGTTCTGGCATCGGCGGAAATAAGCCGGTTAATCAGCATGGGTTCGTGGAGTGCAATCTGTTTTATTTTTTCCAGTTGATCCGTGTTTAAATCATTGGGGGATTCCACCAGATCAGTGACGACCAGGTCGTCTTCATCCGCATAGGTATGCTGGAAGTTGGTGACGGAATCCACCCGAATGGAAAAAGGTATCTGCCAGGATTGTTCGGTAATATCCTGCACGGCAGAGAGTGTGTAAGGTGAAAAAACATTGCCATCTTTAGGGGTGATAACAAAGAGTACATTATCGTTTTTTGTGTAGGTGTCCTGCAGATTTTCAAATGCTGTCAGTTGCGGGTTTTCCTTGCTGAAAAACACTCGATAATCATTGGTGAACTGAAGGTTCGCCGCACCTTTGGCAATGGCGAGTACCCCAATGATTGATATAAGTACAACCAGGTAGCGCCATTTTAAAATCCATTCTGTGTATCTGATTAACATATTCACCTCGGTGTGTTTTTAAGGGAGTCTCTGATTAACTCTGGACGAAACAGTTTGCGTTTAAAATGCGTGGCATCAAGGCGTCGAATCGCACCCAATAGCAAGCTCGGGAAGATTTGCAACACAGAGGCCGCGTATTTTAAATGTGAAATGTGAGTTCATGAGTTATTCAGAGGCTCCCAATTGTTTTATTTCTTCTGCAAAGCACTGTTGCAGAATATCCTGGTGCAATGCATCCATATCAAAACTATTACTGAGCGGTTGCCAGTTATAACTATCCAGTAATTTATGGGCGTTCAGCCACATGATATCCAGCGGCTGACACATGCCGATTTTTTCAAAAGGAATGCCGGAAAGGTGCAGCAAATTGGAACCATAGCCCATGGTCCATAAACCAAATACCAGTGCATCCGGCAGGCATGGGTGAGGGTTTACAATATCCCCCTTATCCATGGCCTGTTTGACAATATCGGAAACCAGCTGAGTGATTTGCTGCTCCCGTTGCAGAATTTCCATTTCAATATCGCTAGAGACTTTTTCCCGTATGGCCTGGGATTTAATAATCTGCATATTCTGCATTTCAACCGGATGCAGCTGGGCATAGATGCTGTGAGCAACACCAACCGCGGTAATGCGAGCGCGTAGATTGCCGGGATAATCGGCGGCCCGGCGGAACATATCCAGCAGATTATCCATGCAGTAGCGACCAATGGCGGTGACCACCTCTTCCTTACTGTTGAAGTGTTTGTACACCGTGCCTCTGGAGTATTCGATTTCGGCGGCAATGCGTTCCATGGTCAGGCTATGGAAGCCCTCCTGCCCCAGAATATGTTTGGCGGTATCGATGATCAGCTGCTCCCGCTGCAAAAATTCCCGCTCTTTTCGGCTCATATTTTCCATGGGCGGTAATTTATGACGGAGCGTCACTAAAT
>JALTRC010000043.1 GCA_026998145.1 Gammaproteobacteria bacterium | reverse complement strand
ATCGTCGCTCAGGCCGGAAGATGCCTTAATGACAATAGACTGCTCCTTACCGGTTGCCTTGTCTTTGGCCGATACATTCAAAATACCGTTGGCATCAATATCAAAGGATACTTCGATCTGTGGCACGCCACGTGGTGCAGGCGGAATATCCGTTAAATCGAAACGACCCAGTGATTTATTACCGGCAGCCATTTCCCGCTCACCCTGCAATACGTGAACCGTTACCGCAGACTGGTTATCATCGGCTGTTGAGAACACCTGTGATGCCTTGGTCGGAATCGTTGTATTTTTCTCAACCAGCTTGGTCATAACACCACCCATGGTTTCAATACCCAGAGACAGAGGGGTTACGTCCAGCAGCAATATGTCATTCACATCACCACCTAATACACCACCCTGAATAGCTGCGCCAATGGCAACCGCTTCATCCGGGTTTACATCCTTACGAGGCTCTTTACCAAAGAAGTTAGTCACTTCTTCCTGAACCTTGGGCATACGTGTCTGACCACCCACCAGAATCACATCATCAATATCACCTACGCTCAGGCCGGCATCTTTTAGTGCAGTCTGGCAAGGGGCAATGGTGCGCTGAATCAGCTCTTCAACCAGTGACTCCAGCTTGGCGCGAGTCAGCTTCACATTCAAATGCTTGGGACCTGAGGCATCGGCTGTAATATAAGGCAGATTTACATCTGTCTGCGATGAAGATGACAGCTCGATCTTGGCCTTTTCTGCCGCTTCTTTCAAACGTTGCAGCGCCAGCGGATCATTGTGCAGATCCATGCCGGTATCCTTCTTGAACTCATCCGCCAGGAAGTCAATCAGGCGCATATCGAAGTCTTCACCACCGAGGAATGTATCACCGTTGGTTGCCAGTACTTCAAACTGGTGCTCGCCGTCGATTTCAGCAATTTCGATAATGGATACATCGAAGGTACCACCACCTAAATCGTAAACCACGACCTTGGCATCGCCACGTTTTTTATCCATACCGTAAGCCAGCGCCGCAGCGGTTGGCTCATTGATAATACGTTTAACATCCAGACCGGCAATCTTGCCCGCATCTTTGGTTGCCTGACGCTGTGAATCGTTAAAGTAAGCCGGCACGGTAACCACCGCTTCGGTCACTTCTTCGCCAAGAAACTCCTCGGCAGTCTTTTTCATTTTCTGCAGTACGCGAGCTGAGATTTCAGGTGGCGCCATCTTTTTGCCATTCACTTCTACCCAGGCATCACCATTGTCGGCCTTGATGATTTTATAAGGCACCAGCTTAATATCACGCTGTACCACGTCTTCATCAAAACGGCGGCCGATCAGACGCTTAACCGCATATAAAGTATTTTCAGGATTGGTAACAGACTGACGCTTGGCAGACTGCCCAACTAAAACCTCTTCCCCTTCGCCAAAAGCGACGATAGACGGGGTGGTACGATCACCCTCACTGTTTTCGATAACTTTAGGTGTATCACCATCCATCACCGCTACACAGGAGTTTGTTGTACCCAGGTCTATACCGATAATTTTACCCATTTTTATTGTCTCCAAAATAAATTCAAATTCTTTGCTTAAACCCTAGATGGGGCTGGCTTAGCGTATTTCAATACATTAATTAATATTATTCGTGCTTACTGACTCGGCGCCTTTGAAACCACCACCATAGCCGGACGAACCAGCCGGTCATTTAAGGTATAACCCTTCTGCATAACCGCTAATACGGTATTGGGTTCAACCTCACCGGTTTCCTGCATGGACATGGCCTGGTGCATCTCCGCATCAAATTTTTCATTGAGCGGGTTAATTTCCTTAACATTAAATTTCTCAAAGACATTATTCAGCATATTGGCCGTCAGCTCGGTGCCTTCCAGCAGTTTCTCCAGATCGGCGCCTTCCTGTGAGGCGGCATCCAGCCCCAGTTCCAGGCTGTCTTTCACTGATAACAGCTCCTGAACAAATTTTTCCAGGGCAAATTTATGGGCATTTTCCAGATCACGCTGGGTGCGGCGACGCAGATTTTCCATTTCCGCTTTGGTGCGCAACAGCTGATCCAGGTTATCCGCCGCCTTCTGCTCAGCAGCTTCCAGCTTTTGTTCCAGCTCCTGTTCGCTGCTCAGTTCAACCGTATCACCGGTCTGCTCGCTACTTTGCTGTTCATCTTTCACTTCATTATTTTCCTGTTCGAGAGTTTGCTCATCGGACATTTTTTATCGTCTCCAAATAGGCATTTTAATATTCTGCCAAACTAGGTGGGGTTTATTTTTCAGGATTCAAGGCATTACTTAATAATCGGGCCGTCACATCTACCAACGGAATCACCCGATTATATTGCATACGGGTGGGGCCGATCACGCCCAGCACCCCAAGCACTTCGCCATCCAGGGTATAGGGGGAAGTAATCACGCTACAGTTATCAAAATCATCCAGCCCCGCTTCACGGCCGATAAACACCTGCACATCTTCCGCCTGTATGCAGCGATCCAGCAGCCCCAGCATGGAGCGGCGGCTTTCAAATACATCAAATAGCTGCTGTAGCTTGCGGGCATTTTCCAGCTCATTAAAACGGATCAGGTTATTCTGCCCCTGTAATACATAGTCTTCACGGTTACCCTGTTCCGGCTGCAGTGCCTGGGACGCGATATCCACTGCCGATTGCATCAGACTATCCATATCCAGCCGGGCTTTTTGCAGCTCTTCCAGCAGCCGTTTTCGCACCGCAAAAATATCCTCACCAATAAAATGCTGATTCAGATAGTTGGCCACCTTCTGTAATTCATTCTGGGTATAGTCTCTGGATACATGAATCACCCGGTTCTGCACATCCTTTTCATTGACCACCATAATCACCAGCACCCGCTGATCGGATAAAGGCAAAAACTCAATGTGTCGCAGTACCAGCCGGCCACCTTTGGGAATGGAGATAATACCCGCCATACGGGTCATTTGAGATAACAGATTACTGGCCGATTCAATCAGTTCATCCTGGTTCTGATCCGGGTTTAGCTGCTCGGCCAGTTGATGCTGAATCTGTTTATCCAGAGGGCTGACTTCCAGCATGGTATCCACAAAAAAGCGAAAACCCAGTTCAGTGGGCACCCGCCCGGCAGAGGTATGGGGAGAGGTAATCAGCCCCCGGTCATCCAGTTTGGCCATTACATTACGAATGGTGGCCGGGCTGATATTCAAGCCGGCCGCTTCCGCCAGTTTTTTAGAGCCTACCGGCTGCCCTTCCTCGATATAACAATCGATCAGAGTTTTCAGCAGATGCTGAGCACGTTGATTTAATACAGGTGATGAACTCATGGAAGCTTATATGGGTAACAATCGGCCATTATCAATGGTGTAAATTTTATCCATTTTCTCGGCCAGCGCCATATCGTGGGTGACCACCACCAGGCTGGTTCCATATTCATTATTTAAACGCAACAATACCTGAATCGCCTGCTCGGCTGTGGCTCGATCCAGATTACCGGTGGGCTCATCGGCCAGAATACATCGGGGTTCATTAATAATGGCCCTGACAATAGCCGCTCGCTGACGTTCGCCACCGGATAACTCAGCAGGCTTATGATGCAAACGCCGGGTCATACCGACTTTTTCCAGCAACAGGCGGGCCTGTAGCATGGCCTGCCGGGGACTCACGCCGCGGATTAAAGCCGGCATGGCGACATTTTCCTGGGCAGTAAATTCCGGCAGTAGATGATGAAACTGATAAATAAAACCCAGGTTCCGATTGCGCAGGCGACAACGCTGGGCTTCATTGATTCGGGATATATCCGCTTCTTCAATAATCACCTGTCCACTAGTGGGCATATCCAGTCCACCCATACAGTGCAGCAGGGTACTTTTACCGGAACCGGATGCCCCGACAATGGCAATCTTCTCTCCTGCCCGTACGGTTAAATTCACATCCGACAGCACATGCAGAAGCGAACCATTGCCATCGTTAAAGGATTTACATAAATCCAGGGTCTCCATCACAATGGGATCCCCATGGTTATTGGGCAGAATAATCTGAGATTCTGTAAAGCGCTCGATCAATACCATTATTCGTACCTCAGGGCATCGGCTGGCTGAATTCTGGCCGCTCGCCAGGCCGGATAAATGGTGGCAAGCACGGAAAGCCCGAAAGCAGAAAGCGCGTAGCTTAAGACTTCATCGGCGCGCAGTTCAGCCGATAGCTGGGTAATATAATAAATATCCGGTGGCAAAAACTGGGTATGAAACAGATGCTCAAAAAAGCTGACAATATCATTCACATGCAGGGCCACAGGTACGCCAATTGCCACCCCCAGCAAAGTGCCAATTAAACCAATCAACATACCCTGAATAACAAACACCGCCATCAGGCTTCCGGGCGTCATGCCAATGGTGCGCAATATGGCAATATCCGCCTGCTTGTCATTGACCGTCATCACCAGGGTGGAAATAATATTGAATGCGGCCACGCCAACAATCAGCAGTAAAATAATAAACATCACCACTTTTTCGGTTTTCAACGCCTTGAACAGATTGCTGTGCATACTGGTCCAGTCTTTCAGCCAGTAATCATCACCCAGCTCGGTACCCAACTCATAGGTCACCAGGCGAGCCTTGAACATATCATCCAGCTTCAGGCGCAGGCCATTGACCCGGCTGCCCATACTGAACAGCTTCTGAGCATCCCTTAAATGAATCATCGCCATGGAGCGATCATATTGATTCATGCCCACTTCAAATATGCCCACCACCGTAAAACGGCGCAGGCGCGGCATCACACCAACCGGGGTGACATTGGCCTGGGGTGTTATTACCGTGACCTTTTCCCCTTCAAATACACCCAGCACACTGGCCAGCTCACGGCCCAGCACAATGCCATATTCCCCCGGCTTTAATTCATCCAGATGACCGGAAACCATTTTATCCGCCACCTGGGAAACCTGTGCTTCCTGATCCGGCAACACGCCGCGAATAATGGCGCCACTCACCCGACTGCCGTTAGATAACATGGCTTCTTTCTGAATATAAGGGGCGGCCCCCAGCACATGGGGATGGGAAATCAGTTGCGGTTTCAGTTTTTGCCAGTCCTGTAGAAAACCGTCATAACCGGTGACCGTGGCATGGGATGTCATGCTTAAGGTACGTTCACGCAGTTCCTTGCCAAAACCATTCATTACCGACAGCACAACAATCAGTGCAGCCACGCCCAGGGCAATGCCAATCATGGAAATAGAGGCAATAAAAGACACAAAACCACTGCGTCGCTTAGCCCGTGTGTAACGCAGGCCAATGTAGAGTTCTTTGGGTCTAAACAAGTGTTAATCCGTTTTTATTTATGTAAGGAGCAGCTGCGCCGGCTCCGCCAGTGTAATTGACTGCAATGTAATCAAAGTGGAATACACCAAAACCTCCACTCCTTCGTCGGCCGCCTGACGCAATAATCGACCATATTCCTCATCGATGTGATCAGCCGGCTGAATAGACGTAATATCGCTGCGCATAATAACAAATAAAAGCACTGCGCGGTGACCTTGTTTACGCTGCTCCATTAATTCCCGCAAATGCTTCTGACCGCGGGTGCTTTTCGCATCCGGGAAGGCTCCCACTGAACCTTCCAGTTGCAGGGTCACATGCTTGACCTCGACAAAACACAGATGTTCCGTTTGGCTATTGCGCAATAAAAAATCAATGCGGCTGCCTTCCTCACCGTATTTCACTTCACTGCGGCACTCATCAAAATCTGCCAGCTCAGCAATGGTCTTTTGTTTGATGGCTTCGGCCACCACTTTATTGGTTAAGGATGTATTGATGCAGCACAATACATTGCCCGCCAGTTCTACCAGCTCCCAGCTATAGGCGGTTTTGCGTCTGGGGTCATTGGCCGGGCTTAACCACACCCGCGCATGATCCGGCTGGCAGCCGGTCATGGCCCCCGTATTGGCGCAATGGGCTACCACTATGCTGCCATCTTCCAGTTCTA
>JALTRC010000042.1 GCA_026998145.1 Gammaproteobacteria bacterium | reverse complement strand
CACCCGAACGAGTGAGAGTGCAATATTTTTCGACAGTCTTATCCGGTTATTTCAGCCTTTTTGCCCATATTCTCTTTATTCCTTTTACAAATGCCGAGCCAAAAAATCATATGCCTGAGCTAAAAACCATATAACAATTTGATTTTTATACGAAAAAAAACACTGGAATAAAACCTGCAATATTCCCTGTTCCTGCTCATTGTGTTTGTTTCACCCTTGAGCAAGCATAAAACGGAAGCCAATAGACCTGAATAAACCAGGCAGCATCAATATATGGATATCACCCACTCTTAAATGTGACACAAGGAGTATCCATTATGATTCGCAAAATGATGTTCTGTTTATTTCTGGGCATGTGCTTTGCGCCAGCAGGCCAGGCAGACAGCTCAAATAGCCCTCTGTCACAATACCAGCAAGCCATGAACTATCTGCTGGGACGCAATGGTAGTGAAAAATCCCCGCAGAAAGCCGCCGCCATTTTCAAAAATCTGGCCGAACATAACTGGAAATCCGCTCAGCACATGCTGGGAAACCTGTACTACAAAGGCCAGGGGCTGGAAAAAAACGACCTGCTGGCATACAAATGGCTGAGCATTGCCTCCCGGGATAATCTGCATCTGGCAGAAGCCGTATATCAAAAACGCAAGGATTTACAGGCCAGACTGTCAGAAATGCATTTAAAGCAGGTGGAGCAATGGATTGAAAACTGGCAGCCGGTTAATCAAAAAAATCGCACCAGCCCGCGCAACGAGCTTTAAAACAGGCTTTAGATATTTAAGCTACGCCCCCCGTCAACCGGCAGAATATGCCCGGTAATATAACAGGCATCTTCCACCAGAAAAGCCACGGCCGATGCAATATCTCCCGGCTCACCACTACACTTTAAGGCTGTGCGCTCAAGAATTAACCCCTGAGTTGCTTCATCCATTTCATTTTCCGGCCATAAAATAGCCCCCGGTGCTACCCCATTCACACGAATATCCGGCCCCAGTTCCTTAGCCAGGGATTTGGTCAGCATGGCCAGGCCTGCCTTGGCAACACAGTACATGGTATGTTCTTTCATGGGCCGCTCTGCGTGAATATCCACAATATTAATAATATTGCCATACTGTTTTTTTAAATAAGGTACGGCTGCCTGAGACAAAAATAATGGCGCCTTGAGATTACTGCCCAGCAGATCCTGCCAGTGCTCTTCATTCATGCTGCCGACAGGAGTGGCATAAAAAGTCGATGCATTATTCACCAGTAAATCCAGCCGCTGCCATTGATTCACAACAGCGTCCAGCATGGGCTGTAGCGCATCCATTTCCAGCAAATCCGCCTGCACGATCATGGCCGAGTTTTCACGCTGCCGATTAAACTGTTCACAAAGCCCGGCCGCATGTTCAGAAGAAGAACGATAGTGCAGCGCAATATTATAACCGCGGGCATGCAGCTGCCGACTGATTTCTGCACCAATTCGCCGGGCAGCCCCTGTAACCAGAGCAACCTTATTTTGCATGTTAGAATACCTGCCTGATAAATTTGGATAGATTGTATCACCAATGCAAAGCATGCATTTACCCCAGCCGGATAAAGTGGCCCGCCAGCACAGCCGGAAGCTGCAAGATAAAATCATACAAACGGCCATGGCTTCCCGGAACGGCGCCATTGATTTTGCACACTTTATGAATATGGCATTGTATGAACCGGGGCTGGGATATTACAGTGCCGGCACCCATAAGTTTGGTGAGCAGGGTGATTTTATTACCGCGCCGGAAATATCCCCGCTGTTTGCACAGACCCTGGCCAATCCTGTTGCGGGTGTTTTACAGCAAATGGATCAGGGCAATATTATCGAATTTGGTGCCGGCTCCGGTATTCTGGCGGTGAACATTCTGCTGGCGCTGGAAGCATTAAATCAACTGCCTGAACAATATTTTATTATTGAATTAAGCGCCAGCCTGCAACAAAGACAACAGCAACTGATTCAACAGCAGATTCCCCATTTACAGCACAAAGTTTGCTGGCTAAACCAATTGCCCGAAGAAAAGATAAATGCAACAGTCATTGCCAATGAAGTGCTGGATGCCATGCCAGTGCAGCGTTTTGTAATAGATGATAATCAGATTCAGCAGCTTTTTATTAACTCAAAACTGGAGCTGCAAGCACTTCCCGCGAGTGATGATTTAATCCACGCCGTGCGGCATATTGAAAATGAACTGCACTATCAATTCCCTGATGGATACAGCTCTGAAATTAATTTTTTTATTCAGCCCTGGCTGCAATCCTTATCTGACTCCCTGAATCAGGCGGCTATTTTTCTGATTGATTACGGCTATCACCGTGCCGAGTATTATTCACCGGAACGTCACATGGGTACGCTTATGTGTTACTACCAGCACCGCAGTCATGATAATCCACTGTGGTATCCCAGCCTGCAGGATATTACCGCCTTTGTTGATTTCACTGCCGTAGCAGAAGCCGCCGTACAAACCGGCTTTGATGTGGATGGCTATACGTCACAGGCTAATTTTCTGCTGGCCAGCGGCCTGGGTGAAATTGTTGAACGGCAGTTCTCGGATAATATTCAAACCCAGCTTGCCCTTAGCCAGCAGGTGAAAAGCCTTACCCTGCCCAGCGAAATGGGTGAACGCTTTAAGGTAATGGCACTGGCTAAAAACCTGCCACAGAAAATTCCGGGATTTGAATTAAGGGATTTCCGTGACCGTTTGTAGCTTATAATATCCCCGAAATTTAAACTCTAATACAGGAACAAGATGGACTTTATACAAATTCTAACCCTGGCTCTGGTACAGGGCATAACCGAATTTCTCCCCATATCCAGCTCGGCACATTTAATTCTGGTGCCGGTGCTCACCGGCTGGCAGGATCAGGGACTGGCCTTTGATGTGGCAGTGCATGTGGGCACTTTATCAGCCGTTATCATTTATTTTCGCCGGGAATTAATCTCCATGACACAATCATGGACGGCCTCGGTTACCGGCAAAGGTTTTGATGCAGAAGCAAAGCTGGCCTGGGCGGTTTTATTTGGCACCATCCCTGTCGGTATAGCCGGTTTATTATTTAAGGATTTTATTGCCGGGGAATTACGCACACCGGTTGTTATGGCCAGCAGCACGCTGGTGTTTGGTTTATTGCTCTGGTACGGGGATGCCAAAGGCAAACGCATACGGGATGAATACTCCTTAAACTGGAAAGACGTTCTATTTATCGGCATTGCCCAGGCACTGGCCCTGATTCCCGGCACCTCCCGTTCCGGCGCCACCATGACTGCGGCTCTTATGCTGGGCTTAAGTCGCACCGCCTCTGCACGCTTTTCATTTTTATTATCTATCCCGGTTATTATTTTAGCCGGCGGCCTGGAAACACTGGATTATATGAAAGAAGCCAGCCTGAGTGACTTGCAGCCCTTAATGCTAGGCGCATTGCTTTCCGGCACCACGGCTTATTTGTGTATTCATTATTTCCTTAAATTACTGGATCGCATTGGCATGCTGCCTTTTGTTATTTACCGTTTATTTCTGGCTGCCTTCCTGTATTTGATGTTTGCATAATGAACCCGGAATTACGCTTTAAGCATTTATGGCTCGCCATCGGCTTTTTATTAATCGCCTATGTTTTTTATTCATCCCTTCGTCCTGACCCGATTGAAGTGGATATTGATGACTTTGATAAATACGCCCACACCTTTGCCTATTTTGTTTTAATGGGCTGGTTCACCCAGATATACCAGCAAAAAAAACGCGTGCTTATTTTAGCCATCGGCTTTGTTCTGATGGGCATCCTCATTGAAATATTACAGGGCTTTAGCGGCTACAGGCAGTTTGATTACTATGACATGCTGGCCAATAGCAGTGGCGTGTTGCTGGGCTGGCTGTTATCCATGACGCCGCTTAAAAACACCTTATCCTATTTTGATCAAAAACTGGCAGGCTAATTTTCTGTTTCACTTTTCTTGAGTGTTTTTAATAACTGCAAACGCTGTTTATGTATGCCTTCGGCTATTGCCTTACCCGTTAAGCCTTGCTGCTGCAATTTGGCAATATCCACCTGCTTCATTAAGCCACAGGCTTTACGCATATAATCGGCCTGGGGGTAATCTTCATTTTCAAAACCCGGCCTGCCATGAATATCCGCAATACAGGCCTGTATGAATTTTTCAAACCGTTCAGGCTTGCGCATACAGTCCAGTTTTTCCAGCGCTTTTAACAGGGTCGAAGATTTTAACTCCAGCGCACGGTGCGTATGTAAATGATACTGCGCTGTTATCACCGCCAGATCCCGAAACTCATTGGGAATACGCAAACGCTGACAGAGTTTTTTAACCAGCGGCACACCAGCTGCTTCGTGCCCGTAATGGGATGGCCATTTTTCCTTAGGGGTTAGCCCTTTGCCCAGATCGTGGCATAAAGCGGCAAAACGGGTTTCCCGGTCGGGCGTCAATAACACCGCCTGCTGTAATACCAGCAAAGTATGTATACCCGTATCAATTTCCGGATGGTAAATTTCCGGCTGTGGCACACCAAATAGAGTATCTATCTCCGGTAGTATCTTTTTCAGGGCGCCACAGCCCCTCAGCACCTTAATAAATTCTTCCGGGTTTCGCTCTCCCAGAGCCTTATACATTTCCTGCCAGACACGTTCTGGCACCAGTGCATCCACCTCCCCCTTTTTCACCATGTCACACATAAGCGCCAGAGTTTCATCTGCCACACTAAATCCCATATGGGCATAGCGGGCAGCAAAACGGGCAACTCTTAAAATTCGTACCGGGTCTTCTGCAAAAGCTGGGGAAACATGCCGCAAAAGTTTTTTATCTATATCCTCACGGCCATGATAAGGATCAATAATATTGCCCTGTGCATCCTGTGCCATAGCATTAATGGTTAGGTCACGCCGGTATAAATCATCTTCCAGTGTCACATCGGGAGAGGCAAAAACCTCAAAACCTTTGTAGCCTGGTGCAGTTTTACGCTCAGTTCGCGCCAGGGCATATTCTTCTTTTGTATCAGGATGCAGAAAAACCGGAAAATCCTTGCCCACCTGCTGATAACCCTGCTGCAACATTTTTTCAGCCGTTGCGCCCACAACAACCCAGTCTTTTTCCTTAACCGGATAATGTAAAAGATGATCCCGTACGGCACCACCTACAAGATAGATTTGCATTGTTTTAGACAAGGAAAAGAACCCAGATTATATTGTTAGGAAAGCCATGCTGCCATCAGTTAAAATGACAGCGACAACAACCAAGAGCTTATGCCATGTCCAGCCATAAAAAAACCATTATTCTTGCCTTAAGCGGCGCATCCGGTGTGCAGTACGGCATTCGCTTACTGGAATTATTACTGGCTGATGGCCATAAAGTTTATCTGCTGGTGAGCAAGGCGGCTCATGTGGTGATCAGTATGGAAACTGAACTGTACTGGCCAGTCCAAAGCCAGGAATTACAACAACAACTGTGCAAGGAATATAAAGTCGATGATTCTCAGCTACGGGTCTGTGGTGAAATGGAATGGGCATCTCCCATTGCCAGTGGCGGTGCAAAAGTCGATGCCATGGTGGTGTGCCCCTGCTCCATGGGAAGTCTGTCATCCATTGCCACGGGAGCCAGCGCCAACCTGCTGGAACGTGCAGCGGATGTCATCTTAAAAGAACGGAAAAAGCTGATTCTTGTACCCAGAGAAACCCCTTTCTCCGAAATCCATCTGGAGAATATGCTGAAATTAACACGCATGGGCGCTGTCATGCTGGCCGCCAATCCCGGCTTTTATAACAAGCCCCGAAAAATCGAAGATCTCATTGATTTTATGGCCGCACGAGTCCTCGACCACCTGGACATACAACAGCAGTTGCAACCGGGATGGGGAAAATCACTGTGATTTACTGGTGGACTTATTTGAAGCCGGCCGAAGAACGTGGCCGTACAAACAACACACCATAGAACCGAAAAGAGCCAGT
>JALTRC010000041.1 GCA_026998145.1 Gammaproteobacteria bacterium | reverse complement strand
GTATAGAAGACATTCTGCGACCATTGCTTGCCTTTGATGGGGATGATCGGGTCAGAATCGCCTGTTTTAAATGCCTCTCCAGTGCGGTAACAGCACTGCCTGTTGAACTGCATCGCAGCCTGGTAAGTGATGCAACCGTACAGTATATATATCGTTCGGCACTGGAATGGCGACAGGATATATGGATTCAGCGGGAAGCCTTGTCTCTGCTGAAAGTATTATCACCGGAGTCACTGGAACAGGTATTACAGAAACGTCTGAGCCAGCCACATGAGGGTGATGATATGTTCGTGCGCCGTCATGGCGTCAGAATTATTGGTGAATGCCAGCATCAGATACCTTCTTTACAGATGCTGTTATTTACTCTGGTCGATGATCCCAGCGCTTCCGTTCGACAAACAATTGCAGAAGCCTTAACAGGATCTTCATTGAGCTTTTCTCAGTCCATACTGGGAACCCTTCTGAAAAAAGATTCAGCTGAATCCGTGCGTGCATCGGTATTGCTGGTGATTCCCGAGATACTTAAACAGCATGACAGTCTGCCGATAATGCTGGATTTAATGGATCAGTGTTTTGCCCATGAAAAATCCGACTTTGTGTTAAAAACGGCGTTAAAAACAGCACTGGATGCACTGATGGTATTCAGTGGGGAGGATTCAGAGTGCTGGATCGAGGCAATGACTCAACACTGCCGTCAGCTACATATTCATAGCGATAGCCTGGCCATTCGTCGTATGGCGGCGCAGACACTTGAATGGCTGTGGCTGTATTCCCGGCCATCTGCAAAAGTAATTTATGATGAACTGCTACAGATATTAACAGCTTGTCCGGAAGGCCGGCGTATTTTATTGCCTAAACAATATACTGCTATGGATCAGTTGACCCTGGGACGCATTATGTCGTTGCTGGCGCAAAAGGATTATGCCCTCACACTGGAAAAAGGCTGGCGGGGATTATATATACGAAAAGGGGAGCGCTTCGGCTTCCGCTGGTGGCGATTTATTCATGAGTTGCGTCACAGCTCAACGGATAAACGGCAGTCGCATCGTCATACCATTGGCCGCCATTATTATGGTCTTTTACATGCACCCAGCCATATTATGGCTGAGCTGGCTGAAACCCGGGTGCCCGGTGAACCTTTATATATATCGGAGGAAAATGCAGGGCGTTATTATCTGCCGCTGGTGGATCACGCCCTATCGGCACTGGATCAGGGCTGGCCTACACAGTATTTACGCATTGTAACGGCGGAAGGTATTACCGAATTACGGCCACCGGAAAATGTGTTTAAACGCTTAAAAGCCCATCTTTATATTTCATCGAATTTTGCCGAGTTTGCCCGTTTGCGTAACTGGCAGGAAGGCGAGGGAAGAGCGGATGCGTATATAGAAGCCCTGCGGGAGCAGGGGTTTGAAGTGCAGTTTAAACCCCATGGAGAAAAAGATAGCAGGGAGTCGCCTGTTGATTTATCGGTCAGCCGTTTCTTTCCGGCTGTGATTCCCTTTAACTGGGACGGTATGCTGGCCAGGCTGGAAGATTATTTTTTCTCGGTTTATGAAAACACCCTATTTCATCTGGCAATTTTTGTCGGCCTTGTGGCCGGCTATTTCTTTGGTCGCCATATTTATCTAAATCAGTTGATGCACCGCTCCCGTAATAAAATTCCGCTGGTAATCGGGGGCTGGGGTACACGGGGTAAATCAGGTACGGAGCGATTGAAGGCCGCGCTGTTTAATGCCATGGGATATTCAGTGGTTTCCAAAACCACCGGCTGTGAAGCCATGTTTTTGCATGCCCCGGCTTTTGGTGCGCTGCGGGAAATGTTTTTATTCCGCCCCTATGACAAGGCAACCATCTGGGAGCAGGTGGATGTGGTTAAAATTTCCCAGCGCCTGGGTTGTGATGTCTTTTTATGGGAGTGCATGGGGCTGACCCCATCTTATGTGCATGTGCTGCAAAGAGACTGGATGCGCGATGATATTTCAACCATTACCAATACCTATCCCGACCATGAGGATTTACAGGGGCCTGCCGGTTATGATATTCCCAATGTGATGACTAATTTTATTCCGAAAAAATCAACCCTGATTACATCGGAAGAACAGATGCTGCCAATTTTAAAAAACAGTGCGCGTCTGTTAGGTACTGAAATACACAGTGTTGGCTGGCTGGAAGCCGGGCTGATCAGCGAAGATGTGTTGCAGCGCTTTCCTTATGAAGAGCATCCCTACAATATTGCCCTGGTACTGAAGATGGTTGATGTGCTGGGTATAGAGCGTGACTTTGCATTAAAGGAAATGGCCGATAAGGTGGTGGCGGATCTGGGTGTGCTGAAAACCTATCCGCTGGTTCATATTGATGGGCGTCAGCTGGAATTTATCAATGGCATGTCCGCCAATGAACGATTTGGTGCTCTGGGTAACTGGTCGCGTATGGGGATGGATCAATATACTCTGGATTCCGATGCCAATGTATGGGTGTCAACACTGATTAATAATCGTGCAGACCGTGTACCCCGTTCACAGGTTTTTGCCAGTCTAATCGTGCAGGATATTACGGCCGATCGTCATGTGCTTATTGGAGATAATTTGCAGGGGCTGCTTGGTTATATCCGCGATGCCTGGGATGAACAGAGTCTTAATATTTTCGATAATCAGGAAAAAACGCCACAGGAAAATCTGCAATCACTGGCGCGTCGCCTGCGAATTCCGGTAAACGAGGCGCAGCTTCTTGGTCGTCTTAAGGGAATGTTGTCTGGCCTGGGGGTTCAAGTACCGGAAGACAGCTTGAGTGCCTGCATACAAAATCCCCAAAGCCTGGCAGAAAAGCTGGAACTGCAGGAATGCAAATACCAGCAGCAAATTGAACAGCAGTTTAATGATGATCTACAGGCCTTGCGGGAATATCAGGAACTATCAGAAAAACTGACGACAAAAAATACAAAGGTTATCGAACAGAAAATCAGGCTGCAGGCATGGCGATGGTTTGAGAAAAAACTTTATGTTGTAGAGGATTATCACGCAACAGGTGATGAGGTAGTGCAGCATATTGTTGCGCAAACGCCGCCGGGTTTAAAAAACCGTGTCATGGGTATGCAGAATATCAAGGGTACGGGTCTGGACTTTATTTATCGCTGGCAGGCCTGGGATAGCTGTTATCATCTTTGTGAAAATCTTTATCTTAAAGATGTGTCGAAAGCCGAGGAAGCGGTGAAAGCGCTGGCGCAATTTCAGGAGTTCGGGCCCCTGTGTGAAGAGCGGGTTCGTTATTGTATTGATGATATCAAAGACAGTCGCTGGACCCAGCGTGAGGAAATTCAGGCGGAATTAAACCTGATTATTTCAAACCTTGATCATGCACTGGAAAAATCAAAATCTACCCCATCAGCAGGCCGGGTCAATAGTGGCTGGATGTTAAAACTGGCGGAATACATTGAAGCCTTTCTGGATGCAGGTGATGCGGTTAAACGGCGTAAGCTGGCTAACCAGATTTACCTGGATCTTGTCCACCATCGCATTAGCCATCAGCGGGCTGCGGTTGAGCTTCAGCAGTTAAATAAACGCCAGAAAGGTGGCTGGGGAAGTGACTATCTTAAACAGATCAATAAACAGTAATCAATAATGGCAACAGAATCTCCATACTGGCAAAACAAAAGTCTTGAGGATATGACAGCTGAAGAATGGGAGTCTTTATGTGATGGCTGCGGGCATTGCTGTTTACATAAACTTCAGGATGAGGATACGGGCATTATCTATGTTACCCGTATTGCCTGTGAGCTGCTGGATCTGCAATCCTGCCAGTGCCAGGATTATGCCAACCGGCTTTCCCGGGTGCCCATGTGTGCAGGAATCCGGGCAGATAATATTAATGAACTTCACTGGCTGCCCAATAGCTGTGCCTACCGGTGTTTAAATGAAGGCCGGGAGTTGCCAACCTGGCATCCTCTTATCAGTCGAAATAAACAGAGCGTGATTGAGGCGGGTATGTCGGTTTGTCTGTTTGCCCAGTCGGAGAAAAATGTTCATCCAGAGCAGTGGCAGGACTGCATTATTTCCATTTGTGGAGAAGATAAATGAAAGTGCTGTTTTACAGTAGCAGAGATTATGATAGGGAGTTTTTTCAGTCCTCGAACCAGAGCTATCAGCACCAGCTTCGTTTTATTGAAGAATCCTTAAGCCTGGAAACGGTGGATCGTGTGCAGGATGAAAACGCCATCAGTGTATTTGTTAATGATGTGCTGGACCGGGAAACTGTATTTAAATTATCTGCTGCCGGAATAAAGCTGGTGGCTCTGCGCTGTGCCGGATATGACAATGTTGATTTACAGGCTGCCCATGAAGCCGGGCTCAGGCTGGTGCATGTGCCGGCCTATTCACCCAATGCCGTTGCCGAGCATAGCCTGGCCTTAATGCTGGCCTTAAACAGAAAAATACCCCAGGCCAGGGAGCGCCTTAAAAAAGGTGACTTTTCTCTGGATGGCCTGCTGGGTTTTGATTTTGCAGGGCGTACTCTGGGTATAGTGGGTACGGGAAGAATAGGTTCTATTGTTGCGCGTATTGCACTTGCCATGGGTATGAAAGTGCTGGCCTGTGATCGGTATGAAAATCCCGATTGCCAGAAAATGGGGGTGGTTTATGTGCCGCTGGACCGCTTATATAAAGAGGCGGATGTGATTTCCCTGCATTGTCCCTTAAGCCCTGATACAAACCATTTAATCAACCGGGACAGCATTAAAAAAATGAAGCCGGGGGTGATGCTGATTAATACCAGCCGGGGAGCGGTGCTGGATAGTTGCGCGGTAATTGAAGGGCTGGAGTCCGGCCAGATTGCCTATCTGGGAATGGATGTATATGAATATGAGAGCAAGCTGTTTTTCAGGGATCTTTCCTGTGCAGTCATCGATGACGATATTTTCAAAACTCTTGCCAGTCACCCTAATGTGCTGATGACCGCCCATCAGGCATTTTTTACATCCGATGCCCTGAAAAAAATTGCTGATACAAGTCTGCAAAGCCTGAGCCAGTTTGAGCAGGGGCAAACACTGGAAAATGAGATCCCATGGAGCGGATAATATAAATAACGGGGATTCTTCTACACTTGGAGCATGCCTTCAGGACAGATAAAAAATGGTGATGGATCCGGCCTGATTGCAGACATGAAAAGTCTGCTCGTCTACTCGGGTGAAGTCAGAGATATCCAGTACTGGCAGGAAAAAATACTGTCGGCAATTTATTTTATTCTGTCTGTGCTGGGTATGTTTGTTTATATTCCCAGCGTCTATATGGCATTCACCAATGAGCTCTGGCTGGTGATTGTTATTGATTCCCTGGCCTATGTCTCTATCGTTGCCATCTGCTTTGCGAAAGAACTTTCCTTTCGATTTAAAACCTTCTTTATTCTTTCCAGCATGTATCTTATTGGCATCAGCATGCAATTTTTGATTGATGCAGATTATTCATTAATGTGGCTTTTCTCCGTACCGATCATGGCTGCAATATTACTGGGCCTGAGGGCGGCTATTATTGCAGTCTTTGTAAATATGCTGACTTTTGTCATGTCAGCTTATTTTATTCAGGAGGGCCTGGTTAAATGGAGCAATATTGAAGAGGACTTAATCAGCGGGTGGGCAATTCTCGGGGTGAATTTTATTTTCCTTAATTTGATTACCTCGGTGGCCATATCCATTGTGGTTAAGCAACTGAGTCACAGTTTAGATATGGTGAACTCGGCTAATAAACAGCTGGATGAAAAACAGCATTCGCTGCTATCTGAAATCAGCCAGCGTATTGATGCAGAGAAAGAAAAAGATCAGCTGAATATCAAGTTACAGCAGTCCCAGAAAATGGAAGCCATTGGCATGATGGCCGGTGGTGTCGCCCATGATTTGAATAATATTCTGTCCTTCCCTGAAAATTCCGGGACCCCGGTGATTTTTCTGTTCTTGAGGTTTGTGATTCAGGTAAGGG
>JALTRC010000040.1 GCA_026998145.1 Gammaproteobacteria bacterium | reverse complement strand
CCTCCGGTGGAAGCGGTGGCTCTGAACCATCACCGGAACCACCGGCACCTGCGCCGGCTACAACAGATACGGCCGCAGCAGAAAAAGCAGAAAAAGATGAGGCAGCTGTAAAAGCCGCGCCGCTCAAAAAAGCTGGCGCAAAACCGGCGGCAAAGAAAAAAACCGTAAAAAAGAAGGTGGCTAAAAAGAAAGCCAGCCCTAAAAAAAAGGCGGCTGAAAAAACACCGAAAAAATCCTCCGCGGCTGATTCGAAAGGCCCGGAAGAAACAGACGAGAAAAAAGCCAAATCCCGTCCGGCTAAAAAGAAAAGACGTGGTATTCGGCTAAATAATATCGACGAAGACGAGAACGGATAAAGGCAATGAAAATGAACTTAAATAAATACATCAAGACAGTATTATTTGTACCCGCCGTTATCTTGGGCACGGGTGTTTCATTAATGGCTTACGCAGATAGCGATAAAAATGCGCAACAAAATATATCCATGCCCCCGCCGGGGCCTTACCGTTCTATGGATTCCATCCAAAATACGCAGATGATGCAGCGTATGCCGGCGCCGATGAATCAAATGCCAATGCAAGGCAATATACAGGGCTATACACCGCCTCCCTGGGTGGCTAACTCTCAGGCAAATCGGTATCCACAACCCATGATGCCCCGTAATACTATGCAAGCGCCTATGGCTGAAATGCCAGAGTGGATGAAAAAGCGTCAGCAGGAACATTTTGCCAAACAGCAGGCGGAATTTGAAAAAATGCAGAAACAGAATCAGGCAAAAACTTCAACCAGCAAACCTGTAGAAGCGCCCGAATGGTATAAAAAACAGCAACAGGCTCATAAAAAGCATTTAAAAGAAATGCAGGAAAAACAAAAACAGCAAACACCTGAATCCTATGCTGAATGGGAAAAACAACAGCAGGCCGAAATGGAAAAACGCCAGCAGGCATTTAAGCAATATCAGGCAGAAGCTCGCAAACGGGCCGAAGCTTTTCAAAAGCAGCAGGCCGAAGCCAGAAAACGTGCTGAAGAATTTCGTCAGCAGCAACAGGAAAAAATGCAGTCGCAACCTCCTGGTCAGCAACCGGCTGTTCCTGAGTGGGTATTAAAACAGCAGCAGGAAGCCCAGAAACAGGCGGCGTATTTCAGAGCGCAGCAACAAAAATGGATGCAGCAACAGGGAATAAATCAGCCTCCCGTATGGAATGCTCCTCGTCAACAGAGAATGGCACCACCACAACCGGCTTATCCTGTTATGCCGGCACAACCTTACCGCCAGATAAATCCCAATATGCCGCCCCCATGGGCATACCCACAATATCGGCCTGCACCACGCCCCTAAGGAGAACAATAAATGATTGTTCGTAATACATTTATTTTACTCAGTCTGGCTTTATTGCAGAACCACCTGTTAATGGCTCAGTCATGGCAGGGTGCTGATTATCAAAACAGGCCCCGTTATGAGAGCGAGCATGAATATAAGAGCTGGCAATCCGGTCAGGGTGTAACGGCTTTTCAACCGGCTCGATTCCTGAAGGTGAGCAATAATAAATTTGAAAATAATCGTAATCCGTGGAAACCCAATGGCTTTGCCCAGAGGAATCTGCCCAATGGCCATGAACGGCCATGGGGAAATATTCCCGGCCCCAAACGTCAATCGGAAAAGGGTATGAGATATTATGATGAAGCCTTTAAAAAATGGAGTCACCGCCTGGATACGCCTTATGTTCACCAACTATTTGATGATAACGAATTAAGCTATCCGGGGGCGATAGGTTTACATCGCCCATTTGGGCTTTATCCATTTACCTACCCGCTGGCACCGCCATTATTGTTTGATGGTTATAGAGCTTATCCCTATGACGGCTATTATCGGAATCGCCCAGGTGCACAAGGCATGATGAGAGACTTTATGCCCTGGTAATAAATTTTATGCTGGTTACGGTGGCGTTCTCTGCGTCGTAATCCAGTCTCGCATGATACCAGAGAGCAACAAGCAGTATGGATTTCCATACTATTAATAATCTTCGTATGAAGAGGAGAAGTGAAATGAAAACTTTTACAAAAGTTTTATGTTCTGCGGCCGTTGCTACTGCTCTGGCTTTGCCTGTAACTGCAAATGCCTGGTGGGGCCCCTGGGGCGGAGGTCCATGGAATAATGGCTATGGTAACAATGGCTGGAATAACGGCAATGGAAATGGCTGGGGTAATGGTATGGGGGATTTCCTCGGCGACGGTAACTTCGGCTTTAATATGAGCGGAAATTCTCGTGCTTCAGGAAATGGCTATGGTAATGGCTATAACGGTTACAATGGTTATAACGGCTGGAATGGTTATAACGGTTATGGTCCTGGCTATGGTTATGGCCCCGGCCCTGGCTATGCACCTGCTCCAGGTTATGCTCCCGGCCCCGGTTATGGCTATCCACCTGCACCTTATGGATATGCACCCGCCCCGGCACCTGCTCCAGCACCATCTAAATAAGTTGGCAGGTGAAAAATAAATTTAACACAGGGACGTGTTTGTTTATTTTACGAAAATGAAACAGGTGAATAAAATGATTGTATTGAGAAGACTGATTTTATTAATTGGATTAATTGCCACGCATGTTTTATACGCCGGGCAAAGTAATATTGAGTTTTCTACCGATGCGATAATGTCTACGCCATACCAGGCGGACAAGATTTCTAAAATGTATGTAAGCCGGAATGCGGTACGTACAGAATATACCATTAACGGCCAGAAAGTTATTGAGATTGTGTATCCTGAAAAGGGCATGGCAATTATGCTAAACCCGGTGCTTAAAGCCTATAAGGAAATTCGTTTCAATAAGAAGCCGGATGTTATATCCGATTCTAAAACAATCTGTGAATCCATACCCAATGCAGAATGTAAAATGCTCGGCCATGAAACCATCGATGGGCGAAAAACAGAGAAGTGGCAGATCATAAATTATCAGAATGGTCGTCCCGTTCGCAGCCTTCACTGGATCGATACTAAGCGCAAGCTGGCCCTAAGGGAGTTTTATCCTGATGGTACAGTGGTTGAACTGAGCATGGTGGATAAAGAAAAAATGAATGGCCGCGATACTGAAAAATGGAAAAGGGTTGTGAGCCATCCGGATGGCAGTTTGAAATATTCATTTCAATGGTATGACCCAAAACTTAAAATAGCGATTAAGGAAGAGCTGCCGGGCGGTTATGTTAGAGAGCTTAAAAATATTAAGGTGGCGAAACAAAAGGCATCGTTGTTTAAAATTCCAGCAGGCTATAGCAAACTTCAGAACTCGCCAGATAGTCATGCCAGCAGGCAACAAAGATGATTACAGTCGTTGCAAATTTTAAAGGTGGATCAGGAAAAAGCACCATAGCATTTAATCTTGCGCTCTGGCTGCTCAATAAAAATATCAATGTCAAAGTGTTTGATCTTGATCCCCAGAGAACGCTGACCGATGTTTCCAGAATCCGCTTAGAAGATATGACAGAACCTGCGCTACTGGTGGATACCAATATTCAGCATTTACATGAATATAAAGCAGATGATGCAGACCAGGTGTTGATCGATGTGGGTGTATCGGATATGGAGGCGATGAAAACAGCTATTTCATTAACCGATAGAATTATTATTCCTGTCCCACCCAGCCAGCCGGATGTATGGGCAACCCATCGATTTTTAAAAATTGTCAGGGATACACGGGAAAAGGACGATTATCCTGAAATGCTGGCTTTTATTAATCGAGCCGATACCCATAAGGATATTCGTGAATCAGATGAAGCAGAAGAGGCATTAAATATGTTGCCGGATATAACAGTGCTGAGTCAGCGCTTATGTCAGCGCACTATATTTCGCCGAACACTAAGCGAAGGTATGGCTGTTTACGAGCTTGAAAAAAGCAGTAAAGGTGCCAAAGAATTTGAACAATTATCACAGGTACTTTTTGCAGATCTGTGATCTCAATAAATGGGCAAAACAATGAAAATATTCAAGTATTTATTAAGTTATGTAGGTTTGTTTATCGCACTGCTGGCAATTTTTACACTGATTTATTTTAGAGTGTATTTATTCCCCAGCGGCTTTAACAAACCGATTGATTCCACCATTGCCATGCTGGAAGATAAATTCAATATTGATATACCCGAATACCAGCCGGCCAATGGCGCTCATCAAAAACCCCTGTTTTCAAGAATATTTAACCGCCATAATGAAGGCGAAAACCTGGCTGAACCTGAAAATACGGAGACCACAGAAGTGGCACAAGTGCCTCAGGTGGTAGAGGAAGAGCTTGTCGTTGTTGTAAAAGAAAAAACACCACAGGAATCAACAGAAAATATAGAAAATACTTCCCCGGCAGATGATATAGAACAACAAACGGCAGAAGATAAAGTAGATAATAAAGATGAACCTGTAGCAGCTGTAGAGCCGACCGCTCCAGTTAAGGAGGAGCCGACAGCGGCAGTGGAAACAAGCCCCCTGAATCAGGCGCGAAATGCTTACTGGTCGGATAATCTTGGCGAGGCTGAAATGCTCTATATTCAGCTAACGGCAGGGGATGACGTGAGTCCTGATGTATATGGTGAGCTGGGAAATATTTATTATGCACAGGGTAAATGGAAAGAAGCCGGCAATGCTTATTATGAGGCGGCTATTCGTTTAATAGAGCACAAGCAATATGCGCAGGTCAATTATCTGCTGCGTGTTATTCAGGGATTAAACCCTGAAAGTGCGAAAAAATTGCAAGATAAAATATCTGGCTAATATTGCTGAAATTTATTAACCATAGAGATAATAATGACTGATATTAAAAAAAATACTGATTCTTCTATAAAAGCTGATGAAGTAGAAAAACAAAAGCCGAAAAAAATAAAATCAGTCAGGGATGTCATTATTGAGTCCATTGAATGTGAGCCGGGTATTGAAGGATGCACGGCTGATCCTGAAACCTGCCCCAATGATCCAAGCATATGTGATAAAAAATTATCCATGTTTGGATACTATGACGAAACGATTAAGGAAGATGTTGAAGATGTGCTGGGGCAGAGTATTAATCGTTTTTCAGAAGCGATTAAAACCAGCTCAAAGCGCTGGGAGATGGCCGTATATCCATCACTGTTTGCTTTTGTTTTGCTGGCCAGTTATGGCTTCTTTCTGATTTATAGTCTGACTCAGGATGTCAGCAAGGTAGCGATTCAAATGGAATCCATGAGCTATGATATGCATTCCATTGTGGTCAGTGTGGAAAGTATGAATAAAAATATGGTGCTAATGACGCAGACTCTTGATTCTCAATATCAAACGGTTCGGGATATGAATGTGCATATTAAGAGTATGGATTATTCCATGAGTCGTATGGGTTATGACATGTCCATTATGAACTCTAATGTCTCCAGGCCCATGAACTTTATGAATAGCTTTATGCCCTGGTAGGAAAACATAGGCCATTATTATGTTTGGTATAGACAAACAAGTTAAGCAACGCATTAATAATCTTGAAAGCCATTTAAAAAACGAAAGCCCGATACTGGTTGATACCGTAAAGTGTTTTCGTCAACTGGATAAGATTGCCTATAAAACCGGCCTGTTAAATAAAGATCAAACCTATACCACGCAAATTCCCTGGTGGCCGTTAATTTCGATTCTGGGCACTTTTTCAGCCGGAAAATCCACTTTCATCAATCATTACCTGGGCGTTAAATTACAGGAAACGGGCACCCAGGCTGTAGATGATAAATTTACCGTTATCTGTTATACCGCAGAAGATGAGCCAAGAGTTCTGCCGGGTATTGCGTTGGAATCAGACCCTCGCTTTCCTTTCTATCATATCGCTGAAGAAATCGACCGGGTTTCAGCAGCAGAAGGTGGCCGGGTTAATTCTTATTTACAAATGAAAACCTGTAACAGTGAAAAACTGCGAGGCAATATTTTTATTGATTCCCCCGGTTTTGATGCAGATGAACAGCGCACCGCCACTTT
>JALTRC010000039.1 GCA_026998145.1 Gammaproteobacteria bacterium | reverse complement strand
GTGCCAGAGCCAGAAGAATATAGGTTTTGTGTTCATTCTGCCGTAATTGTTTTAGTGATCCGGCATCATAAATACTATAGCCTGCAGGCAGGTTCATCTGTTTGATTTTTTGATTTACTTCTTCCATCACCTCGTCCATGGTATAGCCTTTTTGTAAAGAGGCGGAGACTTCCAGTATGCGTCGTTGATTATCCCGTTTAATATAACGGGGTGTTGAAATGATTTTAATATTAGCCACATCTCCAAGGCGAATATTCTGCTGATTGCGTACGGCAATAATAATGTCTTTAAGTTTCTCAATGCTGTTATAGTTTTTGTTGCGTAATTTCAGGCGTATATCATATTGCCGGTCACCGTCTATAAAATCCGAAACGATTGCTCCATTTAAGGCCGTGTTTAATGCCTGAGCAATATCTCGACTATTGATAGATAAAGCATCAGCACTGCTATGCCTGATATTGATTTGCAGTTCTTCCATCTGATCCTGTTGATTATGTTCCAGATTGCGAATGCCCTTTATAGGTGATAATACTTCAATTAATTCATCCCCAAGTTTTGACAATGTTGTAAGGCTGTCCCCCTGTATGCGAATACTTAAATCATCATCACCCTGGCTGAGTCGAACGCCCCTTACGCCACGAACACGCATGGATACTGAAAAATCTATTAAGTGTAAATTTTTAACTTTTTTACGAAGCTGTTTTACCCAGTCCTGACTGGATAATGTTCGTTCAGATAAGGGTTTAAGTTGAACAATAATAGAGCCACGGTGACTAAACTGATATTCGGAGCGGCCAAATACAAATCCACCGGCAGTGGTAAAGCTGGATTGCACATCGGGATTCTGATTGATAATCGTTTCAATCTGTTTAATTGCTTTATCCAGTTGTGGTAGTTCAATGCCCGGATTGCCGCGTACAGAAATCGAGATGCGACCTTCATCCATCTTCGGGAAAAAAGAGGCGCGTGACTGGCTTATCCAGACAATGCTAATAATTAACAGCAGGAGTGAAATAAAAATTAGCGTGAAGGGTTTCTGTAATATTGTTTTTAATATTTCACTGTAAATATGCTGAACACGTTTAAAACGAATGCCGGAATTTTTCAGGGGAGTGTTTTTAAGCTGAGCGCCTAAGGCGGGAACCAGCGTCATGGCCACAGCCAAAGAAGCCAGAATAGCGGCACTTAAGGTAATAATAAATTCATTAAACAGCAGGGCAATTAATCCACCAATAAATAGAAAAGGAATAATGGCTGCCAGATTGGTGCTGGTGGAGGCGGTAATGGCGCTGCTGACTTCGGCCGCAGCATCAATAGCAGCCTGTTGAGGATCAGCTTTTTGCTGTTGATGCCGTGAAATATTTTCCAGCATCACAATGGTATTATCAACCAGTATGCCTATGCCCAATGCCAGCCCGCCCAGGGACATAATATTCAGGCTTAGACCACTCACATTCATAATGCTGAGGGTGATTAAAATAGCCAGGGGTATCGCGCTGGAAATAATGAGTGTACGTCGCAGGTCACCTAAAAAAAGATACACCACCAGCATGGCCAGTAATGCACCTGAAAGAGCTGCCATGGCTGTATTACGCAGGGCATAGCGTACATAGGTAGACTGGTCACCGACTTTTTCGATAGTGATATTGTCAGGCAATAAATGTTGCTGGCGAAACCATTGCAGTTTTTTCATAACCTCATCCACTACCGCAACCGTATTGGCCTGAGGCTGTTTTTGAATGCTGAGCTTTACCCCCTGTTTGCCATTCAGGCGGATACGCAATTTTTCATCTGCATGGGTGTCGATAATCTGCGCCACATCT
>JALTRC010000038.1 GCA_026998145.1 Gammaproteobacteria bacterium | reverse complement strand
CCCGGCAAAATTCTGCTGGTAGTCATTGCTTAACCATTTATCACTGGTGGTTTTAATATCCAGATAAAAAGCCGTGCGCTGAAAAAAATAATAACCGGCCAGCAAATCAAATTCGCCGTGTTTTACTGTACTGGCAGATACCGGCTGAACACCTGAGAGTGTAATCTGATTAGGAGCATTATCTGTAAAACGATAATTACCACCCTGTAGACGAATACCTGTAAAGAATTTGTCATTCTGATAAGCCAGGCTAAAACCCAGCTGTCCGCTTTGCTGACGAACCTCACCACCGCTCACGCCCGCATCACTTTTCCATTCACCACCTATCACTCTTGCAGATAGATTAATACTCTGCGCCCCGTAAACATAAGCAGGAAACACCATTAACGCTATTATTGATATTTTTTTAAACATGTCGCTTTCCTTATAAACCGGGCATGGGAACCGCATAATCAGGCATGTGTTTCTCAGCAGCTTTTGTCTGTTGATTTAGCTCATCTTCAGATACCACATTCAGTTGTACCTTCACCCGATCAGCCGGCACGCCCTTAACCGCCAGATTAATTTTTACAAAAATAAATTCACCAAGCTCATCCCCTGCCCCCTGTAATACACCGCTTTCCGGCGTCTGATCCACATTATTGGCAACCGCACGGGTGACATTATTGGATAGCTCACTCATGGCCAGCAAAGGCCGATCATTATTTTTCAGTTCGTTAAGCAGAAAATAGGTAAAAGGGGAATGACCGGAGGTGTTGTAGTTATCATCGACAAACTCAACCCCGCCAGCCGACATAATCTGCACACTTTTTTTGCTGGCGACTTTTTTATAATAACTTTCAGTCGCCTCAGTGGAGCTGATACCCCGATTACCCCGCCGCAATAAAGTACCGCTAAAACAGGAATCGGAAATCAACAGGGTATGATCGCCTCTGGATGCAATGGTTGTTAGCTCATCCCGTATGGTTGAATTACGTAAAAAAGTAGTATTGTCCAGACCTTCCGCATCCACCGGCACCCAGAAACCCTTCTGGCTATCTTCATCCATAAATCCGTGGCCTGCATAATAAATCAGTACATTGTCATTTTTCATTACCCGTTTTGACAGATCCTGCATGGCCAGCAGAATATCCTTGCGGGTTGCATTAATCAGCAAACGGGTGTCTTCAAAACCATAATCATTGCTCAGCAACTGATAAACCGCTTTGGCATCATTCACCGCCGTTTTTAAAGGCTGCCATTTTCCGGCCTTATCCTGATAACGATCATTACCAATAACCAGCGCACGGTAAACACCCTGTTTAAAAGGCGTTATATGCATTTCATTACGACTTTCCATGGATATACCCCGTGACTGGGCCGCCTGTAGTGCATAGCTGGCCAGAGCTGCCAATAGAATAAAAAACCATTTGATAATGCTATTTCTATACATATTGATAGAAGTTCCTTTAATGAATAACAAAACCACCCGCCACATTAAACTGTTTGTGGTCGCGGGTTGTACCGGATAACACCCATTCATAACGTCGCTTAAGGGCAATGGAATGTGTATCAAAAACAGCGAACAGTTTATCTGTTGACACCTTACCCAGAGAACGCTTTTTACCCTTTTCAAAAGTATATAACCTTATTGTATAGGATAGTGCATTGTCCACCGGCGGCCACTGGATGCGTATCTGTTTATTATCAATCAGCTGAATATCAGGCTGCTTGAATATCTGACTTTGTTTTTTAGCCGAACGGAAAAAACCCATGCCGGGCATAGTATTGCCAGACTGAAATTCAATATTCGGATTATCCTGATAGGCCACCAGTTTATAAGGC
>JALTRC010000037.1 GCA_026998145.1 Gammaproteobacteria bacterium | reverse complement strand
CATTCCGCCTGCACCACGTGGTGTGCCACAGATCGAAGTATCCTTTGATATTGATGCCAACGGTATTTTGAATGTATCGGCCAAAGACAAGGCAACCGGTAAGGAGCAGTCTATTGTCATTAAGGCATCTTCCGGCCTGAGCGACGATGAAGTCGAAAAGATGATTAAGGATGCGGAAGCCCATGCAGATGAAGACCGTAAGCTGAAGGAACTGATTGATGCCCGTAACGCGGCGGATAATCTGATCCACGCCACTGAAAAATCCCTCAAGGAGCTGGGTGATCAGGTGGATGCATCTGAGAAGGAATCGGTGGAGTCTGCGATTGCCGAGCTGAAGACAGCGGTTGAAGGTGATGACAAGGACGCTATCGAGCAGAAGACTCAGGCCTTATCTGAAGTGGCCGGCAAGATTGCGGAAAAAGCCTATGCCCAGTCACAGCAGGCAGGTGATGCGGGCGCAGCTGGAGCCGCAGGCGGTGCCGCTGATGCAGGCAGTGCAGCCTCTGATGATGGTGTTGTGGATGCAGAGTTTGAAGAAGTTAAGGACGATAATAAGTAAACTGCAATCCTGTATTGGAAATAAACAAGAAATGCCTGGCCTGTGTCGGGCATTTCCTGTGTTAGGCATTGAGTTGTAAGTTATAGGTTGTCAGTCTTTATGCCTGTAACCTATAACTTACAACTTATAACAAGTGTAAGAGAGTCATGTCGAAACGAGATTATTACGAAATTCTGTGTGTATCCAAAGATGTCAATGACGGAGAATTAAAGAAAGCCTACCGTCGTCTGGCAATGAAATTTCACCCGGACCGGAATCAGGATAACCCGGAAGCCGAAGAGAAGTTCAAGGAAGCCAAGGAGGCTTATGATGTACTCTCCGATCCACAGAAGCGCGCAGCCTACGATCAGTTTGGTCACGCCGGAGTGGATTCATCTGCCGGTGGTGGTGCAGGCTTTGGCGGCGGTGGCGCTGGCTTTAGTGATATTTTTGGTGATGTATTTGGTGATATTTTCGGTGGAGGCGGTGGTGGCCGCAATCGGGCGTATCGGGGCTCGGATCTGCGCTATAACCTGGAACTGAGTCTGGAAGATGCGGTTGCCGGCACCACGGTCAAAATCAAGATCCCGGTACTGGCCAGCTGTAAAACCTGCGGCGGCAGCGGTGCCAAAAAAGGCTCCAGTCCCACCACCTGCGCCACCTGTGGCGGTACCGGTCAGGTGCGCATCCAGCAGGGCTTTTTCTCGGTGCAGCAAACCTGCCCCCATTGTCATGGTCAGGGCAAAACCATTTCCGATCCCTGTAATACCTGCCACGGTCAGGGCCGCGTAGAAGAGCGTAAAACCCTGTCGGTTAAGGTGCCGCCGGGCGTGGATAATGGTGATCGTATCCGTCTGGGTGGTGAAGGTGAAGCGGGGCAAAATGGTGGCCCGGCCGGTGATCTGTATGTGCAGATCAGTGTTAAGCCCCACCCGATATTTGAGCGTGATGGCCGCAACCTGCGCTGTCAGGTGCCCATCAGTGTTGCCACGGCAGCGCTGGGTGGTGAGCTGGAAGTGCCCACCTTAACCGGTAAGGTCAAGCTGAAAGTGCCGGCGGAGACCCAAACCGGCAAGCTGTTCCGTATCAAGGGCAAGGGCGTTGCCCCGGTACGTGGCGGCGCAACCGGTGATCTGATCTGCCAGGTGGTGGTGGAAACACCGGTAAAACTGACAGCCCGGCAAAAAGAGCTGCTTAAGGAGCTGGATGAAAGCATGACCGGTGATAGCGGCCATAAGCACAATCCCCAGAACCGAAGTTGGATGGATGGTGTCAAACGCTTCTTTGAAGATATGAA
>JALTRC010000036.1 GCA_026998145.1 Gammaproteobacteria bacterium | reverse complement strand
AATGTGCCGGTGCTGGTGCGCGGTGACCGGGATGTAGGTTATGGGCGGGTTGTGGATGCCATGGTATTGCTGCAAAAAGCCGGCGTAGAAAAAGTCGGCCTGATGACCGATCAGCCGGAGTAGTGTTTTGAGCGAACAGACACTGTGGCAGGACATCAAACAGCATCCACTGGCAATGGCCATATCTGTTGCCCTGCATCTTATTTTATTGCTGGTGCTGGTGGTCAGCCTGAACCGGGTGGACAGGCCAGCATCCAGTAACAAAGAAGTGAAAAAAGAAACCGTGCAGGCGGTGGTGGTGGATGCCAGCGTGGTGGACCGGGAGCTTAAAAAACTTAAACGGGCCGAGCAAAGTAAAAAGAACAAGGAACTGGCCAGGCAGAAAAAACTGAAAGCTGAAGCGCGCAAGGCAAGGGAAAAACGTCGCCGTGAAGAAAAGCGTCTGGCAGATTTAAAACGTAAACAGAAGCAGCAGGAAAAAGCCGCCATTGCCCGGCAGAAAAAACTTGAGCAGCAGCGCAAAAAGAAACAGCAGGAACTGGCAAAACTGAAAAAGCAGAAAGATCTGCTGGAGAAAAAGCGTCAGGCTGAGCAGCAACGGCTGGCCGCCATCGAAGAAAAACGTAAGGCAGAAGAAGCGGCAGCCTTAAGGAAAAAGCAGGCGGCAGAAGCTGCGGCTCGACAGAAGCGGGAGATGGCCGAATTGCAGCGGCGCATGGCAGAAGAAGAAAAGCGCCAGGCCGAGCAGAATAGTCGCTTAAATACCCTGCGCGCCCAGTATGTCAAACTGATTCAGCAAAAGGTGGCCCGTAACTGGTTGCCACCTGCCAGTATGACCAAAGGCTGGAGCTGTGAAGTTATGGTACAGCAGAATATTCTGGGGGAAGTGACTCAGGTAAAAATGCTAAGATGCACCGGCAGCGCCGCATTTAAAAGTACGGTTGAGCGGGCGGTTAAAAAAGCCTCGCCCTTGCCACCGGCGCCTGATGCAAAAGTATTCGAGCGGCGTATTCAGTTTATATTTGATCCAAAAATTTAAAAGTGACAGGGCTTAATGAGTATTTCAAAAATTAGACTTCTTATCGTTAATCTGTTTTTTCTGGGCCTGCTGCTTTCTCCATCGGCGCAGGCTATTTTGCGGGTTGAAATCACCTCCGGCATGGATGGTGCTCAGCCCATTGCGGTTATCCCTTTTGCCCGTGGTGGTCTGCCATCTTCCCGGCCCTTAAAAGTCTCTGACATTATCACCGGCGATTTGCTGCGCAGCGGTCGTTTTGCCCCCATGGCAGAAGAAAAATTACTCTCCCGGCCGGCAGATTTATCAAAGGTGAATTACAAACTCTGGCGACTGGGTGGTATTGATCATCTGGTGATTGGCAAGATTGATGTTATCGCTCCCAAACAGTATCAGATTCAGTTTCGCCTGCTGGATGTGTATAAAGGGCAGCAGGTTCTGGGTTATCAATTTCTGGCCAATGATAAAAATCTGCGTGGCGTGATGCATCATATCTCCGATCTGATTTACGAAAAGATTACCGGGCAGAAGGGGGCATTCGATACCAAGGTGGCTTTTATTACGGTTGAACGTAAAGCCGGTAAATCGCCGTCCTATCAGTTACAGGTAGCGGATACGGATGGCTACAACCCACAAACGGTGCTGGTTTCCACTCAGCCCATGATGTCACCCAGCTGGTCACCGGATGGTAGCCGGCTGGCTTATGTGTCGTTTGAGCATCGCAAATCGGAAATCTATATTCAGAATCTGTCTACCCGCCAGCGGCAGAAAGTTTCCTCGCGTCCCGGGATTAATGGGGCGCCTGTGTGGTCGCCGGATGGTAAAAA